>NZ_JBFRER010000123.1:0-23030 GCF_052114405.1 Streptomyces sp. M-16
TCCCCGCCCCGGCCGTCCCCGCCCCGGCCGTCCCCGCCCCGGCCGTCCCCGCCCCCGCTCCGGCCGTCCTCGCCCGGGCCGGGCGGGTCCTGCGCAGGCTCGCCGGGATGGCCGCGACCCTCCTGGTCACCTCCTTCCTGGTGTTCTCCTCCCTCTACCTCGCGCCCGGCGACCCGGTCTCCTTCCTGGTGCGCGGGCGCAGCCCCGGTCCCGAACAACTCGCCGAACTGCGCCACCAGTACGGCTTCGACCAGCCCTTCCTGCTGCGCTACGGGCACTGGCTCGAAGGCGTCGTCCAGGGGGACTTCGGCCGCTCCCACCTCTTCCACCAGGACGTCTCAGCGGTCATCTGGTCCCGGCTGCCCTCCTCCCTGCTCCTCGTCGCCACCTCGGCCCTGATGATCGCCGTCGTGGGCGTCGGCGCGGGGATCGTCGGAGCGCTGCGCCGCGGCACCCGTACCGACCGGACCCTGATGCTGCTGGTCACGATCGGCGCGGCCGCACCCGCCTTCGTCGTCGCCCTGCTCCTGCGCTCCCTCCTCGGAGTCCGCCTGGGCTGGTTCCCGACCATCGGCAACGGCAGCGGGGTGCTCGACCGGCTGCACCACGTCCTCCTGCCGGCGGTCGCCCTGGCCGTGACCTTCACGGCCCTGGTGACCCGGGTGACCCGCTCGGCGATGCTCGACGAACTGCGCCGCGAACACGTCGAGGTCGCGCTCAGCCGGGGCACCCCCCGGCGGACCGTGATCCGGCGCCACGTCCTGCGCAACGCGATGGGCCCCATCGTCACCGTCTCCGCGCTCCTCGTCTCGGGCATGCTCGTCAGCACCGCCATCGTCGAGACCGCCTTCGGCATGTCGGGCGTGGGCTCCCTGCTCGTCCAGAGCGTCGACCAGCTCGACTTCCAGGTCGTCCAGGCGATCGTGCTGCTGGTCGTGGCCGCGTTCGTCGTGGTCAACGCCCTCGTGGACCTCCTGCACCCGCTGATCGACCCGCGCACCGCGGCCGGGGGGAGTGCCCGATGACCCCCGACACCCAGGCCGCCACCGCGCGCCTCTCGCGCCCCGCCCGCCTCACCCGGCTGCGGGCCCTCGGCGGCAGCCCGCTCCAGCGGACCTGCCTGTTCCTCCTCGTCCTGTTCGTCCTGGCCGCCGCGGCGGCGCCCTGGATCGCACCGCAGGACCCCACCTTCGGCAGCCTCGGGGACACCCTCCTCGGGCCCGGCGCCGGGCACTGGCTGGGCACCGACCAGGGCGGCCACGACACCCTGTCGGCCCTCCTCGTCGGCACCCGGACCAGTCTGGTCGGGCCGCTCACCGTCGTGGTGTTCTCCACCGTCATCGGCGTCGCCGTCGGCCTGTTCACCGCGTGGCGCGGCGGCCGGACCGACGCCCTCGCCGGACGCGTGCTCGACGTGCTGTTCGCCTTCCCCGCCCTGCTGCTCGCGATCCTCGCGGTCGCCCTCTTCGGCAAGGGCATGACCGCCCCCGTGCTCGCCATGGCCGTCGCCTACATGCCGTACACCGCACGCCTCGTCCGGGGCCTGGCCCTCCAGGAGAAGGCCCGCCCCTACATCGCCGCCTACACCGTCCAGGGCCACTCCGCCGTGTTCGTGACGGTCCGCCGGATGCTCCCCAACATCGCCCCGACGCTGCTCGCCCAGGCGACGGTGAACTTCGGCTACGCCCTGCTCGACCTCGCAGCCCTCTCCTTCCTCGGCCTCGGCGTCCAGCCGCCGACACCCGACTGGGGCGCCATGATCAACCAGGGGCAGGCCGCCGTGCTCCAGGGACAGCCGCTGTCCGCGATCGTCCCGGCCGTCGCGGTCGTCGTCGTGGTCGTCGCCTTCACCGTCGTCGGGGAGAGCCTCGCCGACACGATCGCGGGAAGGGACCCCCGATGACCCTGCTCCGGTACGAAGACCTCAGCGTCACCCTGCCCGGCACGGCCCGCCCCGTCCTCGACGGCATCGGCCTCACCGTCGCGGCCGGCGAGGCCGTCGCGCTGGTCGGCGAATCCGGCTCCGGCAAGTCCGTCACCGCCCGCGCCGCCCTCGGCCTCTTCCCCGAGGGCGCCCGGATCGCAGGCCGGGTCCTCGTCGACGGCACCGACCTCGTCGGAGCCGGCGCCGCGAGCCTGCGCGAGGTGCGCACCGACACGGCGGCGATGATCTACCAGGACCCCCGCGCCGCGATCAACCCCGTCCGCCGCGTCGGGGACTTCCTCACCGAGTCCCTGCGCCTGGTCCACGGCTGGACCCGGGACCGGGCCCGTGCCCGGGCCGCCGAACTGCTCGGCGCGGTCGGCCTCCCCGATCCCGTCCGCCACCTGGACCAGTACCCGCACGAGCTCTCCGGCGGCATGCTCCAGCGCGTCGTGATCGCCGCCGCCCTGACCGCCGAACCCCGCCTGCTGCTGTGCGACGAGCCGACCACCGCCCTCGACGTCAGCACCCAGGCGGAGATCCTCGCCGTCCTCGGCCGGCTGCGGCGCGAACGCGGCCTGGGCCTGCTCCTGATCACCCACGACATCGAACTCGCCGCCTCCGTCAGCGACCGGATCTACGTGATGTACGCGGGCCGCATCGTCGAGACCGCCCCCGTGGGAGACCTCTTCACCACGCCCCGGCACCCGTACACCGCCGGACTGCTCGCCTCCTCCCCGCCGTTGGACGGCAAGGCGCCCGAGCGGCTCGTCCCCATCCCCGGCGCCCCCATGGGGCTGCTCGAATCCGCCACCGGCTGCGCCTTCGCCCCGCGCTGCCGCTTCGCCGAACCGGGCCGCTGCGACCAGTCACCGCCCCCGTTGCAAGAGCACGGGCCGGCCCGTGTCGCCTGCCACCGTGCCGGCGAACTCACCCTCACACCGCACCGCGACCAGCACGGCGACCACCAACCCAACCGGAACCAGGAGGTCAGGTGACCACCGACCAGCCCCCGCTCCTGCGGGTCGACGGCCTGCGCAAGACCTACGGGAGCGGCGCCGCCGAGGTCGTCGCCGTAGACGGCCTGTCCTTCACGCTGCGCCACGGCGGCGCCCTCGGCATCGTCGGGGAGTCCGGGTCGGGGAAGAGCACCACCGCCCGGATGCTGATCGGCCTGGAACGCCCCGACTCCGGGGAGATCCACGTCCAGGGCCGCCCCCTGGCCGCGTCCGTACGCGGCAGGGCGGCCCGGCTGGCGCGCGCCAAGGCCGTGCAGATCGTCTTCCAGGACCCCTACCTCTCGCTCGACGCCCGGATCACGATCGCGGACACCCTCGACGGGGTGCTCCGGCTGCACGGAACCCGCGACCCGGCGGAGCGCGCCACCCGCGTCCGGGCGCTCCTCGCCCGGGTCGGGCTCGGCGACCGGGAAGCGGCGGCCCTGCCCCGACACCTCTCCGGCGGCCAGCGCCAGCGCGCCGCGATCGCCCGCGCCCTGGCCGTCGAACCGGCCGTGCTCGTCCTCGACGAAGCCGTGTCCGCCCTGGACGTGTCGGTGCAGGCCCAGGTCCTCAACCTGCTCGCCGACATCCGCCGCGACACCGGCATCGGCCTGGTCTTCGTCAGCCACGACCTGGCCGTGGTCCGCTACGTCTGCGACGAGGCCCTCGTCATGTACCGGGGCCGGACCATGGAACACCGGCCCGTCGCCGAACTGCTCACCACCCCGCGCCATCCGTACACCCGGCTGCTCCTGGCCTCCGTCCCCCACCCCGGCTGGGACCCCGACTCCATCAGCCGCCGGCGCCGCGCCCTCGACCCCCTCGGAGCCCCCCTCGACACGTGAACCCGACCGCACGCGCGGCCGTCCGGGCCGCCCCCGGCGACCGCCGAAATTGCGGTGCGCCGCCCGGGCGGCCCGGTCTACGGTGACACGATGAGCACCCGCACCTTCCGTGTCACCGTCCGCGGCTTCTTCGACGGTCTCACCGTCGAACAGCACGCCGAGCTGACGGCCGCGGCCCCCGCACACGACGTACTGCGCGCCTCGTTCACCACCGAGGGGAACCTCACCTACGAGCTGGCCGCCCGCAACTCCTTCGCCTTCCGCTTCCTCGACTCCGGGGAGGCGGAGGAGGACATCCTCGAAGCCGCCGCCCGCGCCGAACTGGCCGCCGAGAGCTGGCTGACGGAGCGCGGCTACGGCTTCAAGCGGCTGCGCTGCACCGCCGAGGACCTCTCGCTGGCCAAGCAGAGCAAGCGCCAGCGCCAGGCGGCGGCCCGCGCGAACTCCTGAACACCCGGGGCCGTCGACCGCCCGGCCATCGACTGCCCGGCCGTCGACCGCCCGGGCAAGCTCGCCGTCGATCGGCCGGACGGGTCCGCGGGCCGGTCACACGTCGGGCAGCGGGCGGGCCTCTAGCGGGTGTGCGGGGACCTGGTGACCGCCCGAGGGGAGGATGCGCACCTCGCCCCGGTCGCTGATCTCCGCGCGGACGATGCCGGTGGCGTCGGCGTACACCGGGTGGCCGCCCGGCCCCGCGGAGTCGGTGCGGTCCACCACCACGACGTCCTCGCCCGTCCCGTCGGTGGAGGGGAAGACCAGCTCGTACCGCCTGCCGCTCATGTACGCACTCCCGTCGCTATCCGACCCCCACACCCTCCCATCGTGAGCCGACCCGGCCCGGCCCGCCCGGTGGCTTTGCCTCCGTTTTGCGTTCGTGGGGGTGGCGGGCGATGAGATAGTGGCGCTCTCCAATGAAGGGCGGCAAGGGGTGCGGCTGGCGGAGCTGAGCGAGCGCAGTGGGGTCTCCACCGCGACCATCAAGTACTACCTGCGCGAGGGCCTGCTGCCGCCCGGACACAGGATCAGCGCGACGACGGCCGACTACGACGAAACGCACCTGCGCCGGCTGCGCCTGGTGCGCACGCTGATCCAGGTCGGCGGCGTGCCCGTGGCGACGGCCCGCGAGGTGCTCCGTCACGTCGACGACGACTCGCTGGGCCGGACGATCCGCACGGGAGCGGCCCTGTGGGCGCTGCCGCGCGTACCGGAGCCGGACGAGGAGGACGACGCCGTGGTGACGGCCCGCGCCGAGGTGGACCGGCTGCTGGAGGAGCTGGGCTGGTCGACCGCCCGGGAACTGGCCCCCCTCTCGCCGGACCACCGCTCCCTGGTGCTGGCGGTGGCCTCGCTCATCCGCCTCGGCTACCGCTGGGACGCGCGGATGCTGGCGCCCTACGCCCGTCTGATGCACCAGGTCGCCGTCCACGACCTCGACAACATGGAGGATTACCCCTCGGAGGCGGAGAGGGTGGAGGCGGCGGTCGCCGCCGCCGTCCTCTTCGAGCCGGTGCTCAAGGCCATGCACCGGCTGGCGCAGGAGGAGGAGTCGGCCCGTCGCTACGGGCTCTCCTGACCCCGTACGGTCTCCGTTCCCCCCGGCGCGGCGTACCCCCGGGCGACGGTCACCTCCCGGGCCAGCGCGGTGAAGGCCCGGGCCGCGGCGCTCCGGTACGCGCCGTCGCGCCGCAGCAGGCTCACCGTGCGCGGCGGCAGCGGCGGCACCAGCCGGACCGGGGTCAGGCGCGGATGGTCGTCGGTGACGGCGTCGGGCAGGACGGTGGCCAGGCCGGTCCGCTGCACGAGCTCGGTCAGCGCCTGGACGGAGCCGGCCTCCACCGCGACCCGCGGCCTGACCCCGTGCACCGCGAGGTAGGCGTCGATGTGTTCCCGGGTCGCGAAGTCCCCGCTCAGCAGCGCCAGCCGGCGGTCCGCCAGGGCCGACACCGGCAGCGGATCCGGCTCCGGCTCCGGCGCCGTGGGGGCCGTACCGCGGCCGCCCACCACCAGGCCCAGGGTCTCGGTGAACAGCCCGGTCGCGGCGATCCCCGGCAGGTGGACGCCCCGGAAGGCGATGCCGAGGTCGGTGTCGTCGGCCAGCAGCGCGGCCTCGATGYGGTCCTGGGACATCTCACGCACCTCCACCGTGATGCCGGGGTGCGCCGTGTGGAAGGCGGCGAGCAGCGGGCCGAGGAGGTAGGCCGTGAAGGTGGGGGTGAGGGCCAGCCGCAGGTGGCCGCGGCTGAGGTCGGAGAGGTCGTGGACCGCCCGCTCGGCCGTCGCGAGGTCCCGCAGCGCCCGGCGGGCGTGCTCCGCGTAGACCGCTCCGGCGTCCGTGAGGCGCACCGCGCGTCCGCTGCGGTCCAGGAGCTGCACGCCCACCGTCCGCTCCAGCTGCTTGACCTGCTGGGACAAGGTGGGCTGGGAGATCCGCAGCTCCTCGGCGGCGCGCGTGAAGCTGCTGTGCTCGGCGACCGCGAGCAGGTAGCGCAGGTGACGCAGTTCCAAAGCCATGGACCGACTATAGATGACATCGATGAGAGTCATCGAATATCGCTCTTGGACGCTATGGCCGCAGGTCATGCATGGTGGAACTCGTCAGCCCCACGGGGGTGGACCCCAGAGAACGGGAGTGACCATGCACGACCTCACCGAGGGCGTCGAGCGGTTCCGCCACGACGTCTTCCCCGCCAAGGCGGAGCTCTTCGCCGGCCTCGCCGCGACCCACCGACCGCGGACCCTGTTCATCAGCTGCTCCGATGCCCGCGTGGTTCCCGAGCTGATCACCCAGAGCGAGCCGGGCGAGCTGTTCGTCGTCCGGACCGCGGGCAACCTCGTCCCCGCGCACACCCCGGGTCCGGACGGGGTGGCGGCCGGCGTCGAGTACGCCGTCGCCGTCCTCGGCGTCACCGACATCGTGGTCTGCGGCCACTCCGCCTGCGGCGCGATGACCGCGCTCGCCGAGCGCCACGACCTCGGCTCCCTCCCGGCGGTGGCCGGCTGGCTCCGCCACGCGGACGCCGCCCTCGCCCGCACCGCCCCGGCCGACGGCGGCCCGTACCCCCTGGACGCGCTGGTACGGGAGAACGTACGGGCCCAGCTGGCGAACCTCGCCACCCACCCTCCGGTGGCCCGTGCCCTCGCCGCCCGGTCGCTGGTCCTGCGCGGCTGGGTCTACGACATCCCCTCCGGCGCCGTCGAGGAGATCGAGAGCACCGGCGGCACCGTCCCCCTCGCGGCCTGAGCCCCGCCCGCCACCCTCCCGGCGGCCTTCCCCGCCCCGAACCCCTTCCTCCTCCGAAAGGAACCCTTCCCATGGTGCACGCCCAGTTCGCCCCCGCCGTCCGTGAGCGCCTCGCCGACGCGGCCGTCGAGGCCAAGGTCCGCAAGAACCTGACCTGGCGCCAGATCGCCGACGTCACCGGCCTGTCCGTGGCCTTCGTCACCGCCGCCGTCCTCGGCCAGCACCCGCTGCCCGAGCCCGCCGCCAAGGCCGTCGCCGAACTCCTCGGCCTCGACGAGGACGCCGCGATGTGGCTGCAGACCATCCCCACCCGGGGCTCGATCCCCGGCTCGGTCCCCACCGACCCGACGATCTACCGCTTCCACGAGATGCTCCAGGTCTACGGCACCACCCTCAAGGCCCTGGTCCACGAGGAGTTCGGCGACGGCATCATCAGCGCCATCAACTTCCGCCTCGACGTGCGGAAGGTCGCCGACCCCGACGGCGGCGAGCGCGCCGTCATCACCCTCGACGGCAAGTACCTCCCGACCAGGCCCTTCTGACCCCGGCCGCCGGGGCCGGTCCGCTCACCGGCGCGGGTTCAGGCAGGCCAGCGCCGCCGCGGTGAGCGCGCCCACCCCCGCCGGCAGCGCCGTGCGCACGTCGGGCGCGAAGTCCGGCGCGTGATTGGCCGGGAGCGCGGCCAGCTTCGCGGCGGGGCCGACCACACCCAGCATCCAGTAGGCGAGCCGTACCCCCTCCGCCCCGTGCACCGACCGCCCCGCGTCGCCGAACAGCCCGAAGTCCTCCGTGGCGAGCGACGGCGGCCACATCGCCACCCGCTCCGCCCCGAAGTGCGCCGCGTGCGCCTCCCGCACCACCCCCGTCGTCGCCGGATCGGGGTGGGTGACGGGAGACTCGCGCTCGCGGACGATCTCCGGTTCGCGGGGGCAGCCGGAAGCCGCGCACTCCGCGCGGACGATCCGTTCCACGCCGGCCGCGGCCCGCGCGAGCGCCGCCCCGCCCGCGGCCCGCACGGTGATCCCCAGCTCGGCCCGCTCCGGCACCACGTTGGCGCGCTCGCCCGCCCGGAACGAGCCCACGGTGACGGCCACCTGCTCCGAGGGCGCCGCCTCCCGCGCCACCACCGTCTGCAGCCGGGTCACCACGTGGGCCGCCGTCACCACCGGGTCCACCGCCAGGTGCGGGGCGCCCGCGTGCCCGCCCCGGCCGTGCACCACGACCCGGAAGGTGACGCTGCCCGCCGTCATCGGCCCGTACCCGTGCGCCACCATCCCGGCCGGGAGCGGCGCGGCGTGCTGCGCGAGGACCGTGTCCGGGCGGCCGACGCGCTCGTACAGCCCGTCGGCGAGCATCGCCGCGGCCCCCTCCAGCGTCTCCTCCGCGGGCTGGCCCACCACCACCAGCGTGCCCCGCCAGGCCTCCGGGGCGGCGCCCGCCAGCACGGAGGCGGCCCCGGCGGCCGCGGCCAGGTGCAGGTCGTGCCCGCAGGCGTGCGCCACCGGCCCCTCGCTCGCGTACGGCAGCCCGGTGGTCTCCCGGACCGGCAGCGCGTCCAGCTCGGCGCGCAGCACCACGGTCGGGCCCCCGCCCCGCCGCAGCACCCCGGCCACGCCGTGCCCGCCGATCCCGCGCGTGGTCGCGTACCCGGCGGACTCCAGCCAGTCGGCGAAGTGGCCCGCCGTGCGCCGTTCCCCGCCCGACAGCTCCGGGTGCCGGTGCAGGTCGAGGTAGAGGGTGGTCAGCGGCCGCAGCAGCGGGGGGAGCGCCGAGAGCACGGCGGAGGCGGGGCCGGGGGAGGAGGCGGAAGCGGGGGTGGAGGCGGAAGCGGGGGTGGAGGCCGGGACGGTCGCGGTCATGGAGCCCATGATCGGCCACCGGATCCGGCCGGGTCTGTCAGGCCGCTGACACCTTCTGTCAGAGGAATGTCAGAAGGGGGACACGTGACATGACGGTGCGGGCGGTTCTCCTGGAGGTGCACCGCACGGAGACGGCCGTCCCGTGGTCGCGCACCCAGTGACCGCACCAATAGAAGGAGTCCCCATGGAGAAGTCGCCGCTGGCCTCGCTCGCCGACGAGATCCTGGAGCTGGAGTCGGAGACCTTCGAGATCTCGGACTACTCGGACGCCAGCGAGGTCGTGCTCGCCGGTTCCACCAGCTGCAGCTCCACCTCGACCTGTTCCTCCACCACCAGCACCACCTCCTGCAGCGCCTGACCCGAGCTCAGCAGGCCGTGCACACCGATGCCCCGGCCCCCTCTCCCGAGGGGGCCGGGGCATCCGGCGCGCGGGGCCGGCCCCCTCAGGGGAAGGGGTGCGGCACCAGCCGGACCTCCGCCTCCGTCAGCGGCTCCCGACGCAGCCCGGCGCGCACGGCCGCCGTCCGCATCCGCGGCATGTACGGGGCCCGCTGGCGCGACCAGCCGAAGTCGATCGGCAGCAGCCCCGGGACGATCGCGCACACCGTGCTCAGCCCCGCCCGGCGCTGCTCCGGAGTCGTCTGGTCGACGACGATCACATCGTGCCCGGCGGAGGTGAGTTCGCCCACGCACAGCATCAGGTCGTCCCGCAGATCGCCCGTCCGCGGGCGCCCCCGCTCCTCCCACTCCCCGTACAGCCCGTCCACCGGCCGCACGGCGAGCGGCTCCCGGTACGGGCGCACGTACGGGGACATCGCGGGCAGCCCGTACAGCTGGGCGTGGTCCTTGAGGTGCTTGACCAGGGAGAAGTCCCGGGTCATCGCCTCCAGTTCGGCCTGCCGCCCCGCCACCTGGCCGGGCAGGTGCGGGATGTAGGTGAGCACCTCCGACAGGGCGGCCTCCACCGCCGCCGCCGGATCCAGCGCGGCGCCCGCGCCGAAGGAGTACAGCCCCGGCCCGCCGTCGCGCCGCACCGCGAGGCCCGTCACCACCGGCACCGCCAGGTCGATCCGGTTGTCGAAGGCGTGCACGTCGTACCCCTGCAGGGCGGCCCGGTCCACCATCGTCCGCACCGCCGGCCCCGGCACGGACGCCAGGTCGATCTCCGTCAGCCGCAGCCCGCCGTACCAGGCGAGGAGGAAGGCGTCCCGCTCGATCAGCTCCAGCAGCGCGCCGAGCAGGGCCTCCTCGGGAGAACCGCCGATCGCGCAGCCGTTGGAGCACTCGAAGACGAAGTTGTCGGCCGCGAGGCCCGCGCTGTAGTACGCCAGGCGGGCCGGGACCAGCACCGGGCGGTCGTCGCGCAGCGAATGCCCGTACACCCAGGGGATGGGCCGCCGCGGGTCGAAGGGCGAGACCAGCGGATCGTCGCGGTAGGTCGCCTCGGGGTAGAACCCGCAGAGCGCCGGGTCCAGGGCGCGCTCGCCCAGTTCCGCGTACGGGGCGGTGAGGACCTCGGTGGCGCCGGTGCGCCGGTGCGTGCCCGCGTACCGCTCCAGGCCCTCCAGGAAGGCCAGGTCGCGGCTGGCGGAGAAGCTGTTGGCCTGCCCGCTCCAGGTGACGTCCGTCAGCCCGGCGTAGCCGCGCATGAAGACGCTGCCCGCGACGGGCGCGGTGGTCGGCGAGGTCACGTTGGTCCAGGTGCCCGCGCCCAGCACCCCCGTCACCGGGTTGGCCAGCGCCTGGTGCGGCACCGGGTACGAGGACGCCGCGCGCAGCCGCTGCGCCCCCGGGTGGGGTTTGGGCCGCGAGCGGGGGGTGAAGGGCCGCGGGGCGTCGGTGCCGCGCGGGCCGCAGTCCGGGCACAGCGGGTCGGCGGCCAGCGGGTACGTGCGCACCTGGAGGGTCTCCAGGTCCAGCCGGGAGACCTGGGGCAGGGCCCGGTCGGCCGGCGACGGGCCGGGCGCGCCCGCCTCCCCGCCCGCCACGGCCGCGTGCAGGGCGGCGACCGCGTCGAGCACGTACGGGGACAGCCGCGGCCAGTTCGCCGCCACGGTGGTGACCGGGCCGCCGCCGGTCTCCAGGGCGTCCCGTTCGCTGCGGCTGCGCAGCCGCTGCCAGCGCATCGCCAGGCACTGCCCGCAGGCGGGTGCGGTGCCGTCGCCGCCCCACGGGCCGACCAGTACGGCCCGGGCGCTGAGGTGGACCGTGGCGCCCGGCCGGACCGTCGCGAACGGGTCGGCGGCGCGCGGTCCGAGGGCGTCGTGCACGCCCAGGGTGACGACGGCGGGCCCCGTGCCCGCGCCGCCGAGGGCCCCCTCCAGCGCGCGCCGGGCCGCTTCCATCGGGGCGCCCGCCGGGACCCCGGCCCGTACGGCTCTCGTCGTGGTCATGACTGGTTGCTCCAGCGGAAGGTCTTGAGCCCGATCCCGCCGAACAGCAGGGCGAACCCGCACAGCGCGGCGCACCCGGTCCCGATGGTGGCGAGCGAGCCCGAACCGGTCAGCGCGCCCGTGGCCGCGTCGTTGAGATAGCGCAGGGGCAGTACCCGGGAGACCGACCGCAGCCAGCCCGGCATCATGTCGAGCGGCAGGAAGGACCCGGACAGGAACGCCATCGGCACCATCAGGCAGTTGGCGATCGCGGCGACGGCCTCGGGGGTGTTGGCGAAGTTCCCGACGATCACGCCGATCGCCATGAAGGCGGTGATTCCGGCCACCAGCGCCGGCAGCACCAGCGGCCAGCGGCCGTCCAGCACCAGCCCGAAGCCGGGCAGCATGGCCACGGCTATGAACACCGCCGCCTGTACGACGCCCACGACCACGGCCAGGACGTAGCGGGAGGCCAGCACGGTGGTCAGCGGCGTCGGTGTGAGGCGGATCAGCCGCAGCAGGTCGTCGCGCCGCCACTGCATCAGGGTGAAGGCGATCCCGAAGACGGCGGCGTTGGCGACGCCCCAGGACATCACCCCCGGCGCGATGTACGAGATGTAGGGGCGCCCGCTCTCCTCCACGTCCTGACCGCTGAAGATCAGGCCGAAGACGACGAGGAAGAGGAGGGGGAAGGCGAAGGTGAAGAAGAGGGTGGCCTTGTCCCGGACCTGGGCCCGGTAGCCCGACGAGGTCAGTGCCGTGTACGCGCTCATGCCCGGGACTCCGTGGTGTGTGCGGGGGTGCGGCCGGCGTCCGGCCCGTGGTGGTGGCCGGTGAGTTCCAGGTAGACGTCCTCCAGGGTGGCCGTCCGGGTCATCACCCCGTCGAGTCCGGTGAGGGCGTCGACGGCCTGCAGGACCCGGCCGGGGGCCGAGGTCTCCAGCACCAGGGAGCCGCCCTGCTCGCTCACCCGGTCCACCCCCTCCAGGGCGGCGGCCTGCGCGACGCCGATCCGCCCGGCCGGGACCAGCAGCCGGGCCGGGGCCCCGGCGGAGGCGACCAGCCGGTGCGGGGAGTCGAGGGCGGCGATCCGGCCCGCGACGAGGATGGCCACCCGGTCGCACAGGGCCTCGGCCTCGTCCAGGTGGTGGGTGGTGTAGACGATGGTGCGGCCCTCGCCCTTGAGGGCGCGCAGCACCTCCCACAGGTCGCGGCGGGCCTGCGGGTCCAGCGCGGCCGTCGGCTCGTCCAGGAAGATCAGTTCGGGGTCGTGGACCAGCGCCGAGGCGATGGCGAGCCGCTGGCGCTGGCCGCCCGAGAGGTTCTCGACGAGGACGTCGCGCTGCTCGGTCAGGGCGACCGTCTCCAGGGTGCGGTCCGCGGCGGCCGCGTCCTTGCGGTACAGCCCGGCGACGGTCGCCAGGTGCTCGCGCGCCGTCTGCCGCACGAAGAAGGCCGACGCCTGCGTCTGGACGCCGATCCGCGGCAGCAGCGCGGTGTTGCGGGGCCAGGGGCGTTCGCCCAGGACCTCCACCGTGCCGGAGTCCGCCTGGCGCAGGCCCTCGACGATCTCGATGAGGGTGGTCTTGCCCGCTCCGTTGGGGCCGAGCAGGCCGAAGAACTCGCCGCGGCGCACGTCGAGGGAGATGCCGTCCACGGCCTGGCGGTCGCCGTAGCGCTTGCGGACCTCCTGGACGGAGACGGCGACGGGGCCCGTGACGGGTGCCTCGGGCGGTGGGGTGCGGTCAGTTGTCATGGGCGGTGCGGTTCCCTCGGTATCGGTATCGGTATCGGCATCGGAGACGGAGCGGGTGGAAGGAAGGGGTACGGGTTCAGGTACGGACGGTGAGGACCACGGCGGAGGCCGCGGCCCCGGCCAGGAGCAGGACCAGCACGGCCGAGCCGATCCCGTAGCCGAGGTAGAGCCGCCGGGCCCGGCGCGGGTACGCGTCCGCGGCGGCGCGGTCGCGCATCCGCAGCCGCAGGTAGGTCGAGCTGGCGGGCRCCAGCCGGGTCACGCGCAGGGCGTGCCCGAGCAGCGTGTAGCCGTCGAGCGGCGGCAGCGGGACGAGGTTGACCAGGGCCTGGGCGCTGCCGAGCAGCAGCAGCGCGCCCAGCACCCGCCCGGTGGCGTCGCCGGTGGGCAGGGCGGCCCACCAGCCGAAGAACGGCAGCAGGAACAGCAGGTTGGCGAACGCGCCCGCCCCGGCGACCGCCAGCTGCTGGCGACGGCGCCGCAGGTAGCGGTAGTTGTCGACGGTGCAGTACATGATCGCGACCGGAAGCCGCCAGCGCAGCCCGATCTCCCCGACCGTACCGCCGACGTGCCGGGCGGCGATCCCGTGCGCGAACTCGTGCAGGGCGGTGCTCAGCCACAGCAGCGTGGCCACCGCCAGCAGCGGCACCGGGCGCGACAGCAACCACCACAGGTCCTCCAGGAGTTCCCCGGACGCGAGCGCCAGCACCCCTTCCATGCCCAGGCATACGAGGATCAGCACCCCCACCGCCACCGGCCGCAGGACCGGCCGCAGGAACCGGTGCAGCCGCGCCGTCGTCGCGTCGGCGTCCGCGACCAGCCGCAGGCTCCCGCGCAGCAGGGTCCCGGTGCGGTGCGGCCCCGGTCCGGGCGCGGGCTCCGGGAGCGGGCCGCCCGCCAGCAGCCGCCGGCTCCCCAGCAGCCCGAGCAGCTGCTGCCAGTTCCGCTCGCCCAGCCGGCGCCCGAAGGCCCGGCCGTAGGCCTCGCCGATCTCCGCCAGGCTGCGCGAGCCGTCCAGCCGCGAGACCAGGAAGTACTCCTTGGGCCCGATCTCGAAGGAGGACCCGGACACCGGGTCCTTCACCAGGTGCACCACGGCCGGGCCGTTCAGCAGCGGCGGCGACAGCAGGATCCCCGGCCGCAGCGCCGGCCGGTGCTCCAGCATCCCCGAGGGCGTGCTCACGGCCCGACCACCCCCGCCCCGGCCGGGTCCGGCGAGGCGTCCCCGGGCACGCCCTCCCGCAGGACCCGGCCCAGCAGGTGCGCGAGGTAGGCCTCGTCCCGGATGGTCACGTGGAGCCGGTTGTTCGTCATGTGCATGTAGGGGGAGAGCAGCAGAGGCAGCGCCACCGCCGGATCCGTCACCCGCTCGTCGCGGGTCCCGTCCCACGAGCGGAACACCAGCTCCCCGCCGACGGCGAGCGCCTCGGCCCGCCGCCGCAGCTCCCGGCAGTGCTCGGCCCAGCCGGCGAGGAAGGCGGGCAGCCGGCCGGTCTCCCCGGAACCGAGCGCCGCCAGCACCCCCGCGAAGCGGCGCGCGAGCCCGGGGGCGGTCTGTTCGTAGGTGCGGTCGTACTCGGAGGAGCCGATGAACCCGGTGCCCGGGAAGGCCCGGTGCCAGAACTCGTAGTAACGGTCGAGGTAGCCGCCGAGCTCCTCCCGGTCGGGCAGGAACACCCCCGCCATCACCATCATCAGCTGCGCCGACGTGCCCAGCAGCACCGTCCGCAGGTGCAGGTTCATCGAGCCCAGGGCCTCCATGACCAGATCGCTGGAGCGGGCGAAGTGCCATTCGGCGAGCTCGACCCCGGCCGGACCGCCGTACTTGCCGAACTCCGGCTCGTACGGCTCCCAGGAGAAGGAGTTGTTGGGGCGCAGGTTCATCCGGCCGTCGGCGCCCATGAAGGCGGCCCGGTCGCCCTCGGGGAACTCGATGTCGAAGAGCGTGTTGTAGAACTCGTTGAGGAATCCGGAGTCCACCTCGTACAGCGCCGGCCGGGTCTTCAGGAAGGCGGCCACCGCCTCCTCGGTGCGCCGCCGCACCTCGGGCTCAGCCTCGGGCGTCGCCGGGCGCAGCCGCAGCCGCACGTGCGGCCCCTCCAGCCAGTAGTTGATGAAGAAGTGGCCCGCCAGCAGGCCGTCCTCTTCGAGCGAGGCGATCAGCGGGCGCACGCACCGCACCAGCAGGGGCTGCGGGTTGGCGGCGTAGAAGACGTGCACGGCCTGCCACGCGCCACGCGTGGGGGTCAGCTCTGACATCTGGCAACGCCTTCCGGATCCGGGGAGTTCGAGGACATCGGGGAGAGCGGGCCCGACGGGGTGGCCGTGGTGCCCGGGGCGGTCGTGGTGAAGGTCTCGACGGCGAGTTCGGCGACGTGCGCCCCGCGCTCCGAGAAGGTGTGCAGCGCGCCGGGGTCCGGCAGCATCTCGCGGAAGACCACCCGGTGGCCGCCCTCCCGCAGCAGCGGCTCGAAGGCCGACAGTGACAGCAGGCTCGCGAAGTCCACGTACTGCGGCTTCGCCCCCAGCGCCGACGGACCCGCCGACACCGTCGCGAACACCCGCTCCGGCAGCCCGTGGGCCCGTCGCCAGCGCTGCCACTCCAGGAAGTGCGCGGCCTCCCGCGCCCCGTGGACGGGCAGTTGCCCCGCCGTGGTGGTCCAGCTGCGCCGGCTCAGCACCACGTCCCCGTGCACCACTCGCGGACGCGCGCTCACCCCGCCGTTCGCCACGGCGTCCGGCACCCCCGCCCACACGTCCAGCGGGGACATCGAGGACGGCGAGAGCAGCAGCAGGGTCCGCGGTACGGCGGGCAGCGCGAGCGGCACCAGGTACCCGAGGTACACCGGGATCACCTCCACGCCCAGGCGCCGCGACCGCAGCACCACCCGGCCCGTCTCCGGCACGTGCTGCGCGTACAGGTCGTCCAGGCGCAGCAGCCGTTCCTCCGGCAGGGTGCCGCTCTCGCCGGGACAGACGATCTCGTGGTCGGTGAGCCGTCCGTGCAGGTTCAGGTTGGTGGTCACCGGGCCGCCGGTGACCTCGGCGAACACCGCGCCCGGCGGGGTGACCGCGGCGGCCGTGGCGCGCAACTGCCCGTCGAGGGACGGCCGGCCGTCCTGGTCCCCGTAGACGTGGGTGAAGCGGCTGAAGGGGAAGGACAGCCCGCCGTAGGAGCGGTTCAGCACCGTCAGCTCCGCGCCCGTGGCCGGGTCGCGGGCCAGCTGCACGTGGTGGCAGCGCGGCGCGAAACCGGGCACCACCGGCTCCAGTTCCCCCGCCACGGCCTCGACGTCGTCCTCGGTCAGGCGCAGTTCGGCGCCGCCGCCACGCTCCTCGTACGCCGCCCAGTGCTCCCGCATCCGGCCGGTGAAGGCGCGCCGGGCCGCGTCCAGGGCCCGGATGCCGGGCAGGCCGAGCCAGTTCTCCTCCGGCACGTACTCGCCGCGCGCGTCGAAGGGGGTGCGCCGCGCGGTGAAGGACAGGTACTGGTCGAAGAAGTCCTCGTGGAAGTCGTGCACCAGGCCCAGGAGGTCCTCGCAGCGCCCGCCCCGTCCGTAGCGGGCGGTGAAGAAGCCCTCGAAGGTGATCCGCTGGGCGAGGGTCAGGTCGAAGGCCGGCAGGATCCGCTCCACCGACCGCAGCGCGCCCCCGCCGGAACCCTCCCGTGCCCACGCCGGCGCCGGCGCCGGCAGCTCACGGCCCGCGCTCACGTCCTCGTAGACCAGGGTCTGCGGCAGCGCCGCGTCCGCGGGCGCGCCCAGCTCCTCCTGCGCCCGGCGCAGCCCGGTGCGCAGGGCGCGCAGCAGCTCCGCGCGCTCCGCCCGGTCCGCGTGCGGATAGCGCTCCAGCACCCGGGCCGGCTCCTCCAGCAGTCCGGCGAGCGCCTCCGCCCAGGGCCGCTCCAGCGCGCGCAGCGCACCCTGGAAGGACCGCACGGGATCCCCGCTGTGCACCTGGGTGTCCAGGCACGGCGCGCGCACCATGCCCAGCTCCAGCAGGGCCGCGATGTACGCCTCGCACTCCGCCGGCGGCGCCCCGTGCTCCGCCGCCAGCCAGTCGGCCAGCTCCCGGTGGCGCAGCTCCGGCCGCCCGACGGCCTCCTCCCGCTCCGCGAACAGGGCGAGCAGCCGGTCGAGGGTGCCGCTGCGGCGCAGGAAGAACAGCCGGTCCCTGACCGCGTCGAAGGTGACGGCGGCCGAGTCGTCGCCGGCCGTGACCGAGCGGCGCACGTAGCGGATCCGGTCCTCCTCGCGCCCCCAGCCCGGCGCCGGGCGCAGCGGCAGGTCCCGGCGGCGCACCGGATCGGCCAGGACCAGCTCCGCGAGCCGGGCCAGGACCACCACGTTCAGCCGGACGTGGCTGCTCCACCGGTCTTCCACCCGGATCCCCTCCGGCCCGCCCTCCGCCGTGAACCGCCCCGTCGCCACCCCGGTGAAGGTGCTGAAGGGGCTGGTCTTGCAGGCGGTGCGGAAGAGGTACGCGAGCACCGAGCGCTCGGCCTTGCGGGCCCGGCCCTGCGGCACCGCGCCGTCCGCGGTGGCCTCCGCGTACGCGTCGAGCTGCCCTTCCAGGACCGGCGAGGCCAGCAGCAGCCCGTGGCGCAGCCGCTCGTCCGCCAGCAGTTCGCGCAGCGCCGCCCGGCCCCGGCCCAGATCGGCGGCCAGCAGGGCCTCGCCCTCGGCCAGCAGCTTCGCCAGTTCGCCCGCGCGCAGCAGCCAGCCGCCGAGCCGCTCCACGGCGGCGCCCGCCCGCGGTCCGCCGAAGTCGGCGAGCGTGCGCAGCGCGCCCTCGGGGTCGGCGGGCGGCCGCCCGTTGTGGATCTGCCGCCGCAGCCGCAGCAGTGCGCGGCGCCCCGCCGCGTCCGGTCCGCCCGGATCCGGGTCGGTCGCGCCGACCGCCCGGTGCAGCGCCTCGCTCAGCCACTGGGCGTCCGCCCGCAGCGCGTCCTCGGCCGTGAGCACGTCGTCCGCCCAGCGGCGGGTGTCCGCGCAGCGCAGCGCGTCGGCCGCGGTCAGGGGCAGGCCGGCCACGCGCAGCATGAAGCGGTCGCCCGCTCGCCATGGGGTGGTGGTGTTCATCCTGATCGTTCCGCTTCTCTCGGTGGGCACTTCGCGTCCGGTCAGGCGATCTCGTGGCGGAAGTCGGCGGGACGCGGCCGCTCGTGACCGAGCAGCATGATCAGCAACGGCGCCTCGTCGGTGTCCTCCAGCCCCAGCCGCTCGGCGTAGGAGACGTTGTCGAAGCCGAGCGCCACGCCCGCGCCCAGCCCGTGGGCGGCGGCGCAGGCGTAGAAGGTCTGCGCGACGGCACCGACGGCCGCGCCGACGAGGCGGTAGCCGCGGTCGCCGACCGCGTCGAGGACCGCGGTGGTCCGCACGGTCGGCACGAGCACGGCCGCCGCCTGCTCCAGGTTGTAGTTGGACAGGAAGTAGTTGGCCTGGAGGAAGGGGCCGGGCGGCCCGGCCACCACCAGGCGCAGCGCGTGGGCCGCCGGGTCGTAGGCGTAGCTGCCCGGGGCGATGCCCTCGACGTGGTTGACGAAGGCGTACAGGGAGGTGAGCGGCGGCCCCTCGGGCCGTTCCGCGTCGCTGCCCACCCGGGTGGCCGCGCAGTCGGCCAGCGCGGCCGCCAGCTGCCCCGCCGTCACCGGCCGGCTCGCGTCGAACCGGCCGAAGCTGCTGCGCCGCGCCCGCAGCGCCGCCGCCGGCTCCAGCGGGGCGACGTCCGGCACCGGCAGCGGCACGCCCTGACCGCCCCGGGGCGGGTACGCGGCGGCCGCGTCCAGCGCGCCCGGAGCCGGCCGGCCGCCCGCCCGGCCCAGCGTGGCGCCGTGGATCCGGCGCAGCGTCTCGAAGCCGAGCACCGTCCGGGAGCGCTCGCTGTCACGGAGGCGGACGGCGGGTGCCGCGGCGGGTGCCCCGGCGTCCGCCCGGGGCCCGTCGCCCTCCCACTCCAGCGGGAGCACCGCGAAGATCCCCTCCTCCTCGGCGACCACGCCGAGCAGCCGGGCCAGCCGCTCCTCGTCGAACCACAGCGCGGGCGCGATCCGCAGCCCGTACGCCCGTGCCCACAGCCGCCAGGTCTGCAGCAGCGCGCCCACGTCCATGCTCACCGCGTGGAAGGAGAAGCTGTTGTACTTGAAGGCGTTCTGCCAGTACTTGACGCCGAGCACCAGGTACTGCGTGCAGCCGTCCGGGTCGGCCCCGAGCGCCGCGCGGACCTCACCGGTGACGTCGCCGGTCAGCAGCCGGCGCAGCCCGTGCTGGTGCGGGGCGTAGTGGTACACCCCCGGGGTGAGGGGGCCGCCCGCCCCGGCGGCCCAGTACACGCCGACCGGGTAGAGCCCGCCACCGGAGGCCGTGCCCCGGGACCAGTTGGCCTGCGTGTAGTGGGGGAGCGCCGTCAGGTCGGTGTTGGCCTGCACCCCCAGGCGCCGGCCGGTCAGCCCGTACGAGTCCTGGAGCATCCCGGAGAGCAGCGGCAGGGTGAACCCCGGCGCGGGCCGCGGCCCGTCCGCCGGATCCGGCAGCGGCAGGGTCTCCGCCTCCGGGTAGAACTTGGCCTTGCGGGGGCGGTCGGCCCAGTCGGGCACGAAGTCCACGGGCTCCATGGGGATCCGGCCCCGGTGCATGATGGCGCTGGCGTAGTCATGGGCGTAGCCCACGGGTCCTCCTCGGTCGGTCGGGTCGTGCCGGAGCGTGCCGGCGGCCGGGTCAGGGGAAGGGGTGCGGGGCCGGGTTGAGGTCGCAGTCCTCCAGGTCCCGCTCGCGCAGCCCGGCCGCGCGCAGGGCGGTCCGCAGCCGCGGCATGCCCAGGGCCCGCTGTCGCGACCAGCCGAAGTCGATCGGCAGCAGCCCGGGTACGAGCACGCTCACGGTGTGCAGTCCCAGCGCCCGCTGCTCGGGCATCGTCTGGTCGACCACCACCACGTCGAACCCCCGGGCGGCGACGGCGTCGACGCACCGCGCCAGGTCCTCCCGGACGTCGTCCGCCACCCCCTCGGGGCCCAGCAGCGCCGACACCGGACGCGGCGGCCCGGGGGAGGGGGCGCGCAGCAGGAAGTCGGCGTGCCGGCCCATCTCCGGTACCCCGTACACCAGCGGGTGGTCGTGCAGGGCGGTGACCAGGTCGAAGTCGGCCGCCATCGCACGCAGCCGGTCGGCATCCCGCTCGGTGCGGCCGGGCAGGTTCACCGCGTCCGTGGCGATCTCGCACAGCGCCGAGTCCAGCGCGGACTCCGGGTCCAGCCCGGCCCCCGCCCCGAAGCACATCCGGCCCGTGCCCCCGTCGAAGCGCTCCGCGACGGCGGTCACCACCGGGATCGGGAAGCTGATCCGCGTGTCGAAGAACCGCGCCCGGTACCCGTACAGGGCCAGCCGGTCGACCATCGCCCGGGTGGAGGCCCGGGAGCTGGTCGCCGGATCGATCTCCGGCAGCGGCTGGCGCCCGTACCAGGCGAGCAGGAAGGCGTCCCGCTCCACGACCTCCATCAGCCCGAAGTAGCAGGCCTCGGCCAGGCTCCCGCCGGAGGCGCAGCCGTTCGAGCTCTCCTGGACGAACCGGTTCTCCAGTCCGGGCGCGTGGTAGTACGTCAGGACCTCGGGCACCAGGCGCGGCTCCCGGTCGCGCAGGGACCAGCCCCACACCCAGGGGATCTCCCGGTCCGGGTCGAAGGGCCGCACCCGGGGGTTGTCCCGGTGGAACTCCGCCCCGTACAGGCCGACTTCCCGCGGATCCACGGCCTCGGAGCCGAACGACCGGAGCGAGCCGGTGACGCTGGTCGTCCGCGAACGGGCGCGCATCCCCGCGTACCGCTCCAGCCCCTCCAGCACCCCGACGCGCGCGCTGCGGTCGAAGGTGTCGGTGTGCCCGCCCCAGAAGGTCTCGCGCAGGTACTCTCCCGAACGCATCGAGAAGCAGCCGATGGTGGCCGAGGTGGACGTCGAGGAGACGTCCTGCACCAGGGAGGGCCCCAGCGCCCCGCACAGCGGATTGGCGAAGGCCGCCACCTCGATGGCGTACTCCTCCACGGGACGGGTGCGGAAGGCGCCCGGCCGGTACTTGGGCGCCGGCGCCAGGCCCAGCGGCGCGGGCCCGTCCACGGTGGGCGTGGCGCACACCGGGCACTCGGGATCGGGCACCAGCGGGTAGCGCCGGACCGCGCCCGTGCGCAGGTCGAGCGACCGCACCTCGGGGAACGGGCCCGCCGCCGGACCGGCCCCGGCGGCCGCCGCCACCAGCGCGGCGACGGCGTCGGCGGCGAAGGGGTGCGCGTACGGCCACCCGCCCACCGCCCGCGTCCCGGAACCCAGCTCCAGCGCGTCCCGCAGCGCGACGGACCGGACGGCCTGCCAGCGCCGCTCCAGGCACCGCGCACACCCCGGCCCCGCCCCGGCCACGGGCCCGACGACGGCCTGGTGTCCGTACAGGCTCACGGGCACCCCGGCCCCGCCCGGCGCCGCCCCGCCCGGCGCCGGGGCGTGGAAGGCGTCGCGCAGACCGAGGGCCGTGAGGGTCACAGGGGGAGCGTCCAGGGCCGTCAGCGCGCGGTCCAGCAGGGCCGTGAACCGTCCGGCGGCCTCCCGGCCGAGCCCCTCGGCCACCGTGGCGGCGGCCGTCACCCGGCGGGCGGGGGCGTCACGCGTCATCGCCGGGCTCCCGCTCCGCCGTGAGCAGCACCCGCACGGTGTGGATACCGGCGCCCGCCAGCTCCGGCGCGCCGGTCGCCACCACGTACGCGTCCCGTCCGCCGGTGCCCAGCCGCTCCAGCACCGCGTCCCAGGAGGTCTCCGGGCCCGCCGCCGGCACGGGGGCCGCACCGCAGACCGTCAGCGCCCGCGGGTCCAGGTCCCGCAGCAGCGGATCGCCCGTGTCGGCCGGTCCCCCGGCCGCCGGATCGGCGGCGTACTGGACCGCGCCCAGCAGCTCCCGCAGGGCCGCGACCGCCGCCGACCGCCGGTCCAGCCCCTCGCCCAGCGCCCAGTGCTCCCCGGACCGGGCCAGCAGCACCTCCACCCCGCTGCGGGCGCCCTCGCCGAGGTCCAGCACCTCCGGCTCCAGCCCGAGCCGCTCCGCCGACCGCACGAGGAAGACGAGTTCGGCGTCCTCCCCCTCCTGCGGCCCCGGCAGCGCCACCGGGGCCGCCGCGGCGCCGCGAACGGCCCGCAGCAGCGCGCTGTGCCCGAGCGCCGACAGCAGACCGGCGGCGGCCGCGTCGGCGGGRGAGGGGCCGGCCCCCGCCCCGGCACGGGTGCGCTCGAAGAGCCGGTCGGCGTTGTGCGGGCCGAACGGCCGCACCGCGCCCGCCGGGACCAGCGCCGGCTCCTTCGTCAGCAGGGACACCGCCCGCTGGTACGCGGACACCTCACCCGGTATCCCGGAGGCCGTCGTCAGCCGGGCCGCCGTCACCGCGTCGCCCCAGCCGCCCGCGGTCAGCCCGCGCGYCGGCACCACGTGCTCCGCGTACACCAGCGCCGCCGCGTCCAGCGCCCGCATCCGCGCACCGGCCACGTGGTGGATGTCGAAGGCGGCCACCGCGCGCGGCCCGGCGTGCCCGATGCCCAGCTCGACCACGCCCAGCTTGAGCGGGATCTGCGTCAGCTCCTCGTCCGCGTACCGGGTGAACACCCCCGCGTACGGCCGCACCGCCACGGAACGCCGGTTCAGCTCCTCGACGAGCTCCTCCGCCTCCCGGGCCGTCTCCAGCGAGGGCAGCGCGGGCGTGCCCGAGCGGCCGGCGGCGGCGAGGTCCACGGACACCGCGGAAGGTTCCTCCTGCGCGCAGAACGGGCAGCGCGGGTGCGGGAACAGCGGCTCGGCCGTCACGTCCAGCGAGGCCATGTCCTGGACGAGCAGCCGCCCGGCGGTCTCGGCCGGCAGGGTCCCCGAGGTCGCGCGGAACACCTCGTACCCCAGCAGGTTGCCGAGCATCGCGGCCAGCGGCCGCCCCGGCACCGGCCCCGCGGCCGGGGGGCTGCCCGGCAGCGCCAGCGCGCTCCACAGCTCGGCCGCGCCGGCGCCACCGCGCGC
>NZ_JBFRER010000124.1:0-22799 GCF_052114405.1 Streptomyces sp. M-16
GTGTGTCCCCGCACCGCCGCGGCCGCGACGGCCGCGGCGGCGCCCCTCGCGGACCGGCCGGCCGAGGCCGCCGAGCTGCCCCTGCGCGCCGACCGCACCACCCAGGGCGACGTCCTGGCCGGCTCCCGCAAGGACCACGCCTGCCTGCTGCTCCTGCACTTCCGGGACGTGGTCCTGGCCCGCCGCTGGCTCGCCCGGCTGGTCCCCGAGCTCTCCACCACCGAGGAGATGGCCCGCTTCAACGCCCTCTTCAGCGCGGCCCGGGTCAAGGCGGGGGGCATCGACCCGGCCTCCCTGTCGGCCCTGTGGACCGGGCTCTCCCTGACCTACCCCGGGCTGCGGCTGTTCGCGGGACGGGACCCCTTCCCCGCGGTGCCGGCCGGCAGCACCGCCGAGGCGTTCACGCAGGGCGCCGCCCTTCGCGCCGAGGCGGTCGGGGACACCGGCGCCAGCGCCCCCGCGTCCTGGCTGTTCGGCGCCGAGGCACCGCGGCGCGCCGTGCACGCGGTCCTCAGCCTCTCCGCGGACGACCCCGACCGGCTCGCGAGCACCGTCACCCGCCACCGGGAGGCCCTCGCCACCGCCGGGGCCACGATCGTCTTCCGGCAGGACGCCGGCACGCTGCCCGGAGCCCTGCGCGGCCACGAGCACTTCGGGTTCACCGACGGCATCAGCCAGCCCGGCGTCCGCGGCTTCCACGCACCCGACGCGGAGACCGGGACCACCGTGCAGGGCAAGCCCGGGACGCGTCTGGTCCCGGCCGGGGAGTTCCTCGTAGGACAGGAGAAGGCCGGGCAGCGGCCCGCCGGGCTGCCCGCCTGGGCCACCGGGGGGTCGTTCCAGGTGGTGCGCCGCCTCGCCCAGGACGTCCCCGGCTGGTGGGAGCAGGCCCGGCAGCGGCTGGTGGAACTGAAGAAGGCCGGGGTCGCGCCGGCGGACGCGACCGCGACGTGGGTCGCGGCCCGGCTGGTCGGCCGCTGGCCCGGCGGCACCCCCATCGCCGGCTGCCCGCTCGCCGAACAGCCGGGCCCGGTGGGCGCCGACCCGGACGCCCGGCTCACCTACCACGAGGACGCGCAGGGCTGGCACACCCCGCTGTTCGCCCACATCCGCAAGGGCAACCCGCGCGACGGTCTCGTCCCCGGTCCCGGCCGGCCCCCGCTCGCCCCCGACGTCCTCGACAACCGCCGCATCATCCGGCGCGGCATCCCCTTCGGCCCCGCCTACGACCCCCAGCACCCCGAGGGCGCGGGCGGCCCCGACACCCCGCGCGGACTGCTGTTCATCGGCTACCAGGCCGACCTGGTCCAGCAGTTCGAGTTCGTCGCCAAGAAGTGGATCAATGAGTCGGACTTCCCGGCCGGCCGCAACCCGCGCGTCGGCGCCGACCCGGTGCTCGGCCCGGCTTCACCGGTCACCTTCGAGACCGAGTCGGACAACGGCAGCCGGGCCACCACCCTGCGCTTCGGCCGCTACGTGCGCACCCAGGGCGCCCTGTACGCCTTCACCCCCTCCCTGCCCACCCTGCTGGCCCTCTCCCGCGGCACCCTCGACGACTCCGTCGAGGTCCACCCCGGCACCGTCCTGCGGGCCGGCGACGTCCTCGACGCCGGTGCGGTCCGGCTGACCCTCGGCGCCGACGGGGACCTCGTCGTCCTCGACGGCTCCGGGGCCCGCCGGTGGAGCGCCGGCACGGCGGGCACCGGCCACGACGCCCTCTTCTCCCGCGACGGCGAGCTGACCGTGCGCAGCGAGGCGGGCGCCACCGTCTGGACCAGCGGCACCGCCGGCCACCCCGGCGCCCGGCTGCTGGTCAAGCCGTCAGGTGACGTAGTGATCCTCGACGTCGACCGGGTGCTGTGGCGCGCACCCGGAGGCCACGTAGGGTGACCGGGGGACCACGGGAGACCACCGGGGTGGGGCCCGGTGGGTCCGTGCGGGCGAATCCGGGGGCGGTTGCTGCGTAAGGTGCTTACAGCACACCGATGTGCACCAGGACAGGGGAGGGCAGCCCCGAGATGAACGACAAGGAAGACGGCACCGACAAGGAGAAGGACTCCAAAGAGCCGCTGCGGGTGGGCGTGGCCGTGCGCAAACGGCGCCGCGCGCTCCACCTGACCCTCGCCGCGGTGTCGGCGCGCAGCGGCCTGTCCGTCCCCTTCCTGAGCCAGATAGAGAACGAACGGGCCCGTCCCAGCATGCGATCGCTGGAGCGGGTGGCCGACGCGCTGGAAACCACGGCGGTCGAGCTGCTGGCCGCCTCCGACACGGCGCGCACGGTGGACCTCGTACGGTCCGGTGACGAGTCCGGGCTGAGCCCGGTGATGGGCGTGCGCCCCCTCGTGCGCGGGCACCACCAGCTGCACGCGCTGGAGTTCACCGGGGACCAGGACGCCGGCCGCGAGTACCAGCACCGCAACGACGAGCTGATGTACGTGGTTTCGGGCGCCTGCCAGGTGGAGGCGGAGGGGCGGGCCTACCGGCTGGAGAGCGGGGACGCGCTGTTCCTCTCCGGTGGGGTGCGCCACCGCTGGCGGGCCACGAGCGAGGACACCAAGCTCCTGGTCGTCGCCGTCGGCGACCACATCCACGCCACCTCCGAACCCCCTTCGCCGGAGCACTGAGCCGGTGCGCGTCGTGTCGCTCGTGCCCTCCCTGACCGAGGCGGTGGCGGTGACCGCGCCGGGGCTGCTCGTGGGGGTGACGGACTGGTGCACCCACCCGGCGGACTTGGGGGCCGCCGTGCGGATCGGGGGGACGAAGAACCCCGACGTGCAGAGGATCACCGGCCTGCGCCCGGACCTGGTGATCGCCAACGAGGAGGAGAACCGGCTCCCGGACCTCGGCGCGCTGCGTGCGGCCGGGGTGGAGGTGCTGGTGACCGAGGTCCGGGACCTCCCGCAGGCCTTCGCCGAGCTGGACCGGGTCCTGGTGGGGGCGCTGGGGCTGGAGCGGCCCGAGTGGCTGGACCGGGCGGAGGCGGCCTGGGCGGCGGTGGAGCCGCCCGGGGAACTGAGGGCCTTCGTGCCCGTCTGGCGCCGGCCCTGGATGGTGCTCGGCCGGAACACCTTCGCGGGCGACCTCCTCGCCCGGCTGGGGGTCCGCAACGCCTACGGGGACCACCCCGAGCGGTACCCGAAAGTGCCGCTCGCCGAGCTGGCGGCGAGCGGCTGCGATCTGGTGGTGCTCCCGGACGAGCCCTACGCCTTCACCGCCGAGGACGGCCCGGAGGCCTTTCCGGGCCTGCCGGCCGCCCTCGTCAGCGGACGTCACCTGACCTGGTACGGGCCCTCGCTGGCCGAGGCCCCGGAGGTGCTGGGGAGGGCGCTCAGCGGGTCGTGGGGAGCAGCCGGCCGGTGAACAGGCCGCGCAGGGTGTGGGCCGCGGTCAGCAGCCAGGCGGCGACCAGGCCGAGGAACAGGGCGGTGGCCAGCCAGGCGAAGGCGTCCAGGCCGGTGTGCCGGGCCAGTCCGGCGGCGCCGGTGACGCAGGTGCCGACGGGGAAGGTCAGCGCCCACCAGGTCATCGCGAAGCCCATGCCGCCCCGTGCGGCCCGGACCAGCATCGAGGCCGCCAGGGCCAGCCACAGCAGGGCGAAGCCCATCACGGGCACCCCGTAGACGACCGCGAAGGCGGTCAGCGCGTCGGCGTAGGGGGCGGTGATCGCGCCGGGGGCCACGTCCGCGAGCTGGTTCACGGCGGTGGTGGACTGGCCGAGGGGGCCGAGCACCAGGAACAGGGCCGGGGTCAGCGCCAGGGGCAGGGGGCCGCTCACGATCAGCCGGCCGAAGATCAGGGGGAGCAGCAGCAGCGTGGCCAGCAGGCTGATGCCGAACATGGCGTAGCAGGCCAGCAGCAGAGCCTCCCGGGGCTGACCGGCGGGCAGGTGGGGCACGAGCAGGGGCCCGACGGCGGCGGAGACCATGGGGGAGACCACGGGCAGCAGCCAGACGGGGCTGGCCTGCGAGGCCTCGACGTCGTGCCGGACCACCATCAGGTAGGGCACCAGCACGGCCATGACCAGGCCTGTGGCGGTGCCGGCGGTGAAGAGCACGGTGTCCGCGGCGACGGCGGCGCCGGTCCCGACGATGTCCTTGCCGACGGTCAGGGTGCCGGCCCCGACGGCCAGCAGGGCCATCGCCAGACAGCCGTAGAAGGGGGCCACGGCGGGGTCGAGCAGGTGGGCGCGGGCCTGGTCGCGGTGGTGGAGCCAGTGCCCCGCGCGGGCGGTCAGCAGGACGGCGAGGGCCACGGCCGACAGCGCCCAGAGGAGCTGGCAGGCCACGCGCTGGCCCGGGAGCTGGTACGGGAGGGCGGCTCCCGCGTTGGCGATGATGGCCGTGCCCATGACGGAGGCGTACCAGTTGGGGCCGAGGTGGCGCAGCGCGGGGACCTTGTGGGTCCGGGGCGCCATGTCGATGACGGTGCGGGGTCGCACGATGGTGGTGGCCATGGGTCCAGCGTCGTACCGGGTGGGAGCGGGCGGCAGAGGTGTTGGTCCTATGAGGCCATAAACTGATGTTATGGGTGATGAGGAGACGGTCCCGCTGGCGCACCGCGTACCGGACCTGGGTGCGATGGAGCTGCTGCTCACGGTCGCGCGGGTCGGCAGCCTGAGCGGTGCCGCGCGCCGGCTGGGGATCACCCAGCCCGCGGCGAGCAGCCGGATCAGGGCGATGGAGGCGCGGCTCGGGGTGGCCCTGGTGGACCGCTCCCCGCGCGGCTCGACGCTGACGGCCGAGGGCGCGCTCGTCACGGACTGGGCCCGGCAGGTCGTGGAGGCGGCCGAGGCCTTCGACGCGGGGGCCCAGGCGCTACGGGGCCGGCGCGACTCCCGGCTGCGGGTGGCGGCCAGCATGACCATCGCGGAGTACCTGCTGCCGGGCTGGCTGATCGCCCTGCGCGGGGACCGTCCGGACACGGCGGTCTCCCTGCACGCCGGGAACTCCGCGGACGTGGCCCAGCGGGTCCTGGCCCACGAGGCGGACCTCGGCTTCGTGGAGGGGCTGCGGGTGCCGGACGGCCTGGACTCCGCCGTCATCGCGCAGGACCGGCTGGTGGTGGCGGTCGCCCCGACGCATCCGTGGGCCCGGCGCTCGAAGGGGGTGGAGGCGGCGGAACTGGCCGGGACCCCGCTGATCCTGCGGGAACGCGGCTCGGGAACCCGTCAGGTCCTCGATGCCGCTCTCGCTTCGACGGGGGGGCTGGCGGCCCCGCTGCTGGAGCTGGCCTCCACCACCGCCGTGAAGGCCGCCGCCGTCAGTGGTGCCGGGCCGTGCGTCCTGTCGGAGCTGGCCCTGGGGGACGAACTGGCGTCCCGCCGCCTGGTGGAGGTTCCGGTGCCGGGCGCCGCCCTGGCCCGCGCGCTGCGGGCGGTCTGGCCGGCGGGCTCGCGCCCGGCGGGCCCGGCGCGCGACCTGCTGTCGCTGACGCGCAGGCGCGCGTAGGGGGCGTCTGGGCCGATCGGGCGAGGGCGGATCGTTTCGGCGAGGGTGAGCGGTATCCCGGGGTGGCCGGAGCGGGAAGGTGAGGCGCGTCGCCCACCCCCGCGAAAGGGAACCAGCCCCATGCGCCTTCGCCACGCCGCAGTCGCCGCCTTCGGCGCGCTGTCCCTGGTCCTGACCGTCCCCGTGTCGGCCTCGGCGGCCCTCGGCGAGTTCCAGTACTCGTACACCGGCCCGGACGGGGGCACGAGGATCGCGGCCCTGCTCGATCCGGCGGGTGGGCAGTGCATCACCCTGCCCCAAGTGCAGGATCCCGGCGCCAGCCAGCCGGCCTTCTCGCCCCGCAACCGGACCACCGCGTCGGCCACCGTGTTCGCCGAGCCGGACTGCGAGGGTGACGCGTACTTCACGCTGAGGCCGCTGACGGGCTACGGCAAGACGAACATGAAGGTCCGCTCGGTCGTGTTCAGCGAGTGATCCGAGCCGATGACGCCCGGGGGGACCGCTGACGCGCTGTCCGCCCGACCCGGGTCCGGGCTCAGCCCTGGACCCGGGCCCGCAGCGCCTTCGTCAGCAGCCCGCCCGCCACGATCAGGGCCACGCCCAGCCACCACACGTTGCCGTCGAAGACCAGCACCGCGATGCCGACCGGCACCAGCAGACCGGCCAGCGGCAGCATCAGCGAGGCCCTGCCCGGTCCCGCCTCGCCCCGCGCCCGGGCCCGGACCACCCCCGGGTACCAGGCGGTGAACCGCAGGGCGGCGACGATCGCCAGGATCTGGATGATCCAGCCCGTCCAGAGGTTGTCCGGGTTGTGCAGCACCAGGTCCCCGTAGGCGCCCGCGAGGGCCGACACCAGGAAGGCCAGCCCCCACACCCCGGTGATCACGTAGTTGGTCCGCAGGAAGGCGGGGGAGTGCCACAGCGAGGGGTCGACCTGTTCCCGCGCGTACTGCAGGGTGAACGGCATCCCCACGGCCATCGAGCCGAAGGCGATCACCGTCAGGGTGAGGTTCGCGACCTCACCCGCGTACGTCTCCAGCCAGCGCAGCGTGCCCTGGCTCGCCAGGGCCCCGACCACCGCCATCGCCGCGAAGAACACGACGTCGGCGATTTCCAGCAGCTTCCACGAGCTGCCCCGGTGCACGACCCGCGCCAGTACGACCAGGGCCACGGCCGAGGCCAGGGCGATCCCGACCGCGATCTCGAACCGTCCCGGGCCGACCACCAGCGAGAAGATGATCCACGGCGCCATCCCGACGACCGGGTTCTCCAGGATCCCGGACACCGGGCGGGAGGCCGTGCCGTCCGCCGCGGTCCGCATGGTTCCAGGGTGCCCGCCCGCCGGGACCCCGGCCATTCGGCGGGGGAACGCCGGCCGGCCCCCGGACGTCGCGAGGGCCCCGGCGCCGGGGAGAAGGCGCCGGGGCCCGGTCACGGGCGGGTCGTCAGGAGACCGCGACCGCCTGACGGGCGACCGGGACCGCCCGGCGGGCGGCGGCGGCCTCGATCAGGTCCGCCATCACACGGGTGTCCTTGTCCCGCTCGGGGTGCCACTGGACGCCGACGACCCACTTCGAGCGGTCGGGGTCCTCGATGGCCTCCACCGTGCCGTCCTCCGCGTACGCCGAGACGACCAGGCCGCGCCCTAGCCGCTCCACGGCCTGGTGGTGGTACGTCGGCACCTCCGCCACCTCCGGGACCAGCTCCGCGTACCGGGTGCCCGCGACCGGCCGGACCGGGTGCCAGGAGGTGACGCCCGGGGTGTCGACGTGCCCGTCGATGTGCTGGACGAGCGTTCCGCCCAGGGCCACGTTGAGGGCCTGCATGCCCCGGCAGATGCCCAGCAGCGGCAGGTCCGCGTCCAGGGCCGCCCCGATCAGCGCCAGCTCCCACTCGTCGCGCACGGTCGCGGGGGCGCCCGTACGGGGGTCGCGCTCGGCGCCGTACCGGACGGGGTCCACGTCCGGGCCGCCGGAGATGATCAGGCCGTCGAGCCGGCCCAGCACCTCCGCCGCCCGCTCCGGTTCGTCCGGCGGCAGCAGGACGGCCGCGCCGCCCGCCGCCTGGACGAGCTCGTAGTACCCGGACGGGACGAGGGACGTGGGCAGGTCCCACACGCCGTAGCGGGTGGACGCCTCCACGTAGGTGCTGATGCCGATGAGCGGCCTGGGCACGGTGATACCTCCAGGGTGGTACTGGACAGCGGTGCGGGGATCAGGATTTCAGTCGCGGGTCAACTCCGCCTCGGCTTCGGCCAGCGCGGCGAATTCCTCTTCCGGCGCGGAGGCGACGAGGCGGTGACGGCTGTAGAAGGCGAAGTAGGCGAGGGCGACGGCGTAGACGGCGAGGGCGATGAACGCCGCGTCCTTGTCGACCAGGAAGGTGGCGACCAGGGCCGACAGGGCGAGGACGAAGGCGACCGACGAGGTCAGGACCCCGCCGGGGGTGCGGTACGGCCGCTCCAGGCCGGGCTCGCGGCGGCGCAGCACGATGTGGGAGAGGGCCATCAGGGCGTAGGAGATGGTCGCGCCGAAGACGGCGATGTTCAGCATCCGCGCGCCGTTGCCGGTGGCCGCCGCCAGGGCGAAGCCGATCGCGCCCGGGATCACCAGGCCGAGGTACGGGGCCTTGCGCTTCGAGGTGAGGGAGAGGAAGCGCGGCAGGTAGCCGGCCCGCGAGAGGGCGAAGAGCTGGCGGGAGCCGGCGTAGATGAGGGAGAAGAAGGAGGCGACCAGCCCCGCGAGTCCGGCGTAGTTGACGAAGCGGCTGAGGGCGGTGGGCCCGCCGTCGCCTTCCAGCGCCACGACGAGGGGGTTCCCGGCGGCCTTGACCGCGTCGGAGCCCTGGGCGCCGGTGGCGGCGAAGAAGGTGATCAGGGCGAGCAGGGCGAGGATGCCCATGGAGATGGCCAGTGCCTTCGGCATGGAGCGGACCGGGTCCTTGGCCTCCTCGGCGGCGAGCGGGACGCCCTCGACGCCCAGGAAGAACCACATGCCGAAGGGGAACGCGGCCCAGATGCCGAGGGCGCCGAAGGGCAGCCAGGAGCTGGAGCCGAAGGCTTCGGGGTCCACGGCGATGTTGTCGAGGGAGCCCGCGTCGAAGTCCGAGAGCGCCCCGAAGGCGAAGATCAGGAGCGCGGCGACGGCTATGGCGGTGACGACGAGGCTGAAGCGCAGCGCCTCGCCCACGCCCCACAGGTGCACGCCGATGAAGATCACGAAACAGCCGAGGTAGACGGGCCAGCTGGAGGTGAGTCCGAACAGGCCCAGGGATTCGACGTAGTCGCCGATGAAGATGACGATCGCGGCGGGGGCCAGGATGTACTCGATGAGGATGGCCGTGCCGGTGAGGAAGCCGCCCCAGGGGCCCAGCGCGCGGCGGGCGAAGCCGTAGCCGCCGCCCGCCGTGGGCAGGATGGTCGACAGCTCGGCGAGGGAGAAGACCAGGCAGGCGTACATGGCGCCCATGAGCACGGTGGCGATGGCCAGGCCGCCGAAGCCGCCCTTGGCCAGGCCCACGTTCCAGCCGGAGTAGTCCCCGGAGACCACGTAGGCGACGCCGAGGCCGGTCAGCAGCAGCCAGCCGGCGCTGCCGCGGCGCAGGGTGCGGCGCTGGAGGTACTCGGCGTCCGCGTCCCCCGGGGAGGGCGGTGCGGATACGGGTGCGGTGTCGTCGGCCATGTGCGCTCCTGCCTAGGGCAATGCAATGGTTGTGAGGCGTACCTTTGCGTCCTGGGTGTGGCGGGCGCAAGACCCGTGCGTTAAACAGGGGTTACGAAAACCTCTCCCGCCCCGCCGATCCGGCCGACCCGGCCGCTCAGGCCAGGAAGCCGCGCAGCAGCGCCGCCGTCCCGCAGCAGTGCTCGCGCATCACCGCCCGCGCCCCCTCGGCGTCCCGCTCCAGCACCGCCTCCACCAGGGCCGTGTGCTGCTGCTGCGAGTGTTCGAGGTTGCGCACCAGCAGCGGGATGCAGTCCAGCAGGTCGTTCACGGTGGCCCGGACGGCCGCGTACTGCGCCGTCAGGGAGGCGGAGCCCGCGAGTTCGCTCAGGGTGAGGTGGAAGAGGGTGTCCTGGCGGCGGTAGTCGGGCAGTGGTGCGTCATGGGTGGCGGTGAGCGCGCGCAGCAGCCGGTCCGCGCCCTCCTCGGTCAGCCCGTGCGTGGCGCACAGGCCGGCCGCGCCCACCTCCAGCACCTCGCGGAAGCGCAGGACGTCCTCGATGTCCACCCCCGCCACCCGGCGGCGCAGCTCCTCCTCGGCGCCGCCGGCCGGGGTGTCGGGCCGGGACAGCACGAACGTTCCGCCGTACCGGCCGCGCCGGGCCTCCACCAGGCCCTGGTCCTGGAGCACCTTGAGCACCTCGCGCAGGGTCACCCTGCTGATCCCCATGCGCTCCGCCAACTCGCGCTCCGGCGGAAGCCGTTCCCCGCCCGGCACCAGACCCAGCCGGACCACCTGGAGGATCTGCTCCAGCGCCTCCTCGAAACCGTTGCCCGCCCGCACCTGTCGCAGTACGGGATTCAGCCGCGCGATCGCGCCACCCTCACCCGCCGTGTCGGTCATCTCGGCTCCTCCCCTTCCCAAGCAATGGTTCTATTCAATACCTTAGGCCCCCTCGGCTCACCGAAGGAGAGATTCCAGTGGTAGACCGCAAGCCCCCGCTCGCCCCCGAGGAGCTCCGTGCCCTCGTAGCGAGCGGTGAGATCGACACCGTCGTCCTGGCCTTCCCCGACATGCAGGGACGCCTCCAGGGCAAGCGGTTCGCCGCACAGTTCTTCCTCGACGAGGTCCTCGCCCACGGCACCGAGGGCTGCAACTACCTCCTCGCCGTCGACACCGACATGAACACCGTCGACGGCTACGAGATGTCCTCCTGGGACCGCGGCTACGGCGACTTCGCCATGCATCCCGACCTCGCCACCCTGCGCCGCATCCCCTGGAACCCCGGCAGCGCCTTCGTCCTCGCCGACCTCGCCTGGAACGACGGCTCGCCCGTCGTCGCCGCCCCCCGCCAGATCCTGCGCCGCCAGCTGGAACGCCTCGCCGAGCACGGCTACACGGCGATGGTCGGCACCGAGCTGGAGTTCATGGTCTTCCAGGACACCTACGAGGCGGCCTGGAACTCCAACTACCGCGGCCTGACCCCCGCCAACCAGTACAACATCGACTACTCCGTCCTCGGCACCGGCCGCGTCGAACCCCTGCTGCGCCGCATCCGCAACGAGATGCAGGCCGCCGGGCTGGTCGTGGAGTCCGCCAAGGGCGAGTGCAACCTCGGGCAGCACGAGATCGCCTTCCGCTACGACGAAGCGCTCACCACCTGCGACCAGCACGCCGTCTACAAGACCGGCGCCAAGGAGATCGCCGCCCAGGAGGGCGTCTCGCTCACCTTCATGGCCAAGTACGACGAGCGCGAGGGCAACTCCTGCCACATCCACCTCTCACTCGGTGACGCCGACGGCAACAACGCCATGGCCGGTGACGGCCCGGACGGCATGTCGCCCGTGATGCGGCACTTCCTGGCCGGTCAGCTCGCCGCCCTGCGCGACTTCTCCCTTCTCTACGCCCCCAACATCAACTCGTACAAGCGTTTCCGCCCCGGATCCTTCGCCCCGACCGCCGTCGCCTGGGGCTTCGACAACCGCACCTGCGCCCTGCGCGTGGTCGGCCACGGCCGCTCCACCCGCTTCGAGAACCGCCTCCCCGGCGGTGACGTCAACCCCTATCTCGCCGTCGCCGGCCTGGTCGCGGCAGGCCTCTACGGCATCGAGAACCGCCTGGAACTCCCCGACGCATGCGCCGGCAACGCCTACACCGCCGACTACGCCCACGTCCCGGCCACCCTGCGCGAGGCCGCGGAGCTCTGGGAGAACAGCGAGATCGCCAAGGCGGCCTTCGGACCGGAGGTCGTCGCCCACTACCGCAACATGGCCCGCGTCGAACTCGACGCCTACGACTCCGCCGTCACCGACTGGGAACTGCGCCGCTCCTTCGAACGCCTGTAGAACCCACGTCCACCCACCGCACCGCACACCAGAGAGGCACCACGTTGTCCGACGTGTTGGAAGTCCTGAACCCGGCCACCGAGGAACTCGTCGCCACCGTCCCGGCCGCCACACGGGACGATGTCGACGCGGCCGTCGGGCGGGCCGCCACGGCCCAGCGGGGATGGGCGGCCCTCGCCCCCGCCGACCGGGCCAGACTTCTGCGCCGCTTCGCCGCGGCCGTCGACGGACACCTGGAGGAGCTGGCGCAGCTGGAGGTCCGCGAGGCCGGCCACACCATCGGCAACGCCCGCTGGGAAGCGGGCAACGTACGCGACCTGCTGGAATTCGCCGCAGGGGGAGTCGAACGCCTCTCCGGCCGGCAGATCCCCGTGGCGGGCGGCATCGACGTCACCTTCCTCGAACCCCTCGGCGTCATCGGCGTGATCGCCCCCTGGAACTTCCCCATGCCGATCGCCGCCTGGGGCCTGGCCCCCGCCCTCGCCGCGGGCAACGCCGTCATCCTCAAGCCCGCCGAGACCACCCCGCTCACCGCCCTGCGCCTCGCCGAACTCGCCCTCGAAGCCGGGATCCCCGAGCACCTCTTCCAGGTGCTCCCCGGTCACGGAGCGGTCGCCGGGGACGCCCTGGTCGAGCACCCCGGAGTCGCGAAGATCGTCTTCACCGGCTCCACCCGCGTCGGCAAGCAGATCATGTCCAAGTGCGCCGACCGGGTGAAGCGGGTCACCCTCGAACTCGGCGGCAAGAGCCCCAACATCGTCTTCGCCGACGCCGACATCGAGGCGGCCGCGGCCGCGGCCCCCATGGCCTACCTCGACAACACCGGCCAGGACTGCTGCGCCCGCACCCGGATCCTGGTCCAGCGCGGCGCCTACGACCGCTTCCTCGAACTCGTCGCCCCCGCCATCGAGTCCATCGCCGTCGGCGACCCACTGGACGAGAAGACCCAGATGGGCCCGCTCATCTCCCGCAGCCAGCTGGAGCGCGTGCGCGCGTACGTCACCGACGACCTCACCACCCTCCGGGGCAAGGCCCCCGAAGGCCCCGGCTTCTGGTACCCGCCCACCCTCGTCACCGGCGCCGCCCCCACCGCGCCCGTCGCCGTCGACGAGGTCTTCGGGCCGGTCGCCGTCATCCTGCCCTTCGAGGACGAGGAGGACGCCGTACGCCTGGCCAACGCGACCGAGTACGGCCTCTCCGGCTCCCTCTGGACCCGCGACCTCGGCCGCGCCCTGCGCGTCTCCCGCGCGGTCCAGGCGGGCAACCTCTCCGTCAACTCCCACTCCAGCGTCCGCTACTCGACCCCCTTCGGCGGCTACAAGCAGTCCGGGCTCGGCCGCGAGCTCGGACCGGACGCCCTCACCGCTTTCACCGAGACCAAGAACGTCTTCATCAGCACGGAGGCCTGACCAGCATGTCGAACGAAGAGATCATCTGCCGCCGCCTCGTCGGCCGCACCGCCGTCATCACCGGAGCCGGCAGCGGCATCGGCCTCGCCACCGCCCGCCGCCTGGCCTCCGAAGGGGCCAACGTCGTCTGCGCCGACATCGACCCGGCCGCCGGCAAGGCCGCCGCCGAAGAGGTCGGCGGCACCTTCGTCCAGGTGGACGTCACCGACCAGGAGCAGGTCGAGGCCCTCTTCAAGACCGCCTTCGACACCTACGGCTCCGTCGACATCGCCTTCAACAACGCGGGCATCTCACCCCCCGACGACGACTCCATCCTCACCACCGGGCTCGACGCCTGGCGCCGCGTCCAGGACGTCAACCTCACCTCCGTCTACCTGTGCTGCAAGGCCGCCCTGCCCTACATGCAGCGTCAGGGCCGCGGCTCCATCATCAACACCGCCTCCTTCGTGGCCATCATGGGAGCGGCCACCTCCCAGATCTCCTACACCGCCTCCAAGGGCGGCGTCCTGGCCATGTCCCGCGAACTCGGCGTCCAGTTCGCCCGCGAGGGCATCCGCGTCAACGCCCTGTGCCCGGGGCCGGTCAACACCCCCCTGCTCCAGGAACTGTTCGCCAAGGACCCCGAGCGGGCCGCCCGCCGCCTCGTGCACATCCCCCTCGGCCGGTTCGCGGAGCCCACCGAGATCGCCGCGGCCGTGGCCTTCCTCGCCAGCGACGACTCCTCCTTCATCAACGCCACCGACTTCCTCGTCGACGGCGGTATCTCCGGCGCGTACGTGACTCCTCTCTAAACGTTCACCTCCGCACCACCCCCACGACAGCCGGGCGTCGCACGACGCCCGGCTGTCGTGCTCTACCGTCCCCGACGATCTTCATCGGAATCAGGAGTGACCACCGCAGTGACCCGACCCAGCTCCACGCGCCGGCTCCAGGCCGTCGCCGCAGCCGCCGCGATAGCCGCCGGCACCCTCGTCGCGGCCGCCCCCGCCGCCCAGGCGGCCCGACCCGGCGCGCACTGCACCACCCCGAAGCTCGCGGCCGGCTGGTACGGAGACAACCAGGCCCGCCTCCAGCAGCTCATCGACCGGTACGGCAGCTGCAACCCGTACCGCCCCACCCGCGAGAAGCCCGTCGCCGTCTTCGACTGGGACAACACCGTCGTCAAGAACGACGTCGGCGACGCCACCATGTTCTGGCTGCTGCGCAACGGCAGGATCCGCCAGCCCGCCGACGGCGACTGGACCACCACCAGCCGCTACCTCACCCCCGCCGCCGCCCGGGACCTGGCCACCGCCTGCGGCCCCCTCGCCCGCCCCGGCGCCCCGCTGCCCACCGGCACCCCCGCGGGCGCGGCCTGCGCCGACGGGCTCAACGCCGTCTACGGCACCTCCGCCACCCGCGCCGGCGCCGCCGCCTTCGCCGGCTGGGACCACCGGACGATCGAACCCGCCTACGCCTGGCTGCCGCAGCTGTTGCAGGGCTGGACCGCGAGCGAGGTCCGCGGCTTCGCCGCCGCCGCCCGCACCGAGAACCTCGCCGCGCCCGTCGGCACCAAGCAGCAGGTCGGCACCACCACCGCCACCGGCTGGGTCCGCTACTACGACCAGCAGCAGGACCTCATCAAGGGCCTCCAGAAGGCCGGCTTCGACGTGTGGATCAGCTCCGCCTCCCCGCAGCCCGTCGTCGAGGTCTGGGCCCAGGGAGTCGGCGTCAAGGCCGACCACGTCATCGGCATCCGCAACACCACCCGGGGCGGCAGGCTCGCCCCCCACCTCCAGGGCTGCGGCTCCGTCAAGGACGGCGCCGACACGATGATCACCTACATCGACGGCAAGCGCTGCTGGATCAACAAGGAGGTCTTCGGCGTACGCGGCCCGGCCGCCGAGAAGGTCCAGCCCGCCTCCCGGCGCCAGGTCTTCGCCGCCGGCGACTCCGACACCGACATCTCCTTCCTGCGCGACGCGACCGCCCTGCGCCTGGTCGTCAACCGCAACAAGAACGAGCTGATGTGCCGCGCGTACGACAACAGCGACGGCAAGTGGATCGTGAACCCGATGTTCATCGAGCCCAAGAAGCAGAAGACCGGCCCCTACCCCTGCTCCACCACCGGCTACGTCGACCACGACGGCACGGCCGGACCCGTCCGCCGGGGCGACACGAGCGTCGTCCCCGACCAGACGGACAGCGTCTTCCAGGGCTAGAGGAACGTGCGGCCCTCGCCCCGGTACGTCGGGGCGGTGGCCGTCACCCGGTCCCCCTCGACCAGGTGCAACGTCTCGAAGCGCTCGCACAGTTCACCGGCCTTGGCGTGCCGGAACCACACCCGGTCGCCGATCAGCAGATCGTCGGCCGGGCTCCCCAGCAGCGGCGTCTGCACCTCGCCCGCCCCCTCCTGGGGGTCGTAGCGCAGCCCCGCCGGCAGGTACGGCACCGGCAGCCGGTCGGCGCCCGCCGCCCCCGAGGCCGGATAGCCCCCGCCCAGCACGGTCACCACACCCACCCCGGGCCTGCGCACCACCGGCTGGGCGAACAGCGCCGCGGGCCGCCCGCGGAACGAGGTGTAGTTGTCGAACAGCCGCGGCACGTACAGCCCCGACCCGGCGGCGATCTCCGTCACCGCGTCCTCGGCCGCCGTCTCGGCCACGCTGCCGGTGCCGCCGCCGTTGACGAACTCCAGGTCCGGCACCACCGCGCGCACCGCCCGCACCGCCTCGGCCCGGCGCTCGGCCAGCTCCCGGCGGGCCGTCGCCTGCATCAGCCGGATCACCCGCGAGCGCAGCGGCCGGCCGGCCAGGGCGTCCCCGACCCCGGCGATGTGGCCCTCGTAGCCCATCAGCCCCACCACCCGGAACCCGGGCCGCTCCTGCACCGCCCGCGCCAGCGCGGCCAGCTGACCGGGCTCCCGCAGCGGCGAGCGCCGCGCCCCCACCCGCACCCGGCCCCCGAACAGGTGCAGGGCCGTGTCCAGCTCCAGGCAGACCCGGATCTCCTCCGCGCCCCCGCCCCGCGCCCCCTGGATCAGGTCCAGCTGCGCGGGATCGTCCACCATCACCGTGACGGCCGCCGCCAGCTTCGCGTCGTGCGCCAGCTCCCCGAAACCCGCCCGGTCCGCCGACGGATAGGCGAGCAGCACGTCCTCGAACCCGGACCGGGCCAGCCACAGCGACTCGGCGAGCGTGTACGACATGATCCCGGCGAACCCGGGCCGCTCCAGCACGCGTTCGAGCAGGGCCCGACACCGCACGGACTTGCTCGCGACGCGGATCGGCTTGCCGGCCGCGCGGCGCACGAGGTCGTCGGCGTTGGCGTCGAAGGCGTCGAGGTCCACGATGGCCAGGGGCGCGTCGAGATGCGCGGTCGCCCGGTCGTACCGAGCCCGGTCGGAAGTCATGGGCGGCAGCTTGCCAGACGGGTGTACCGGTGGGTAGGGGTACGGAGCCCCGCCGAAAACCCCGTGGCTCCGCCCCGGCCCCCGCGCCTCGAACGCCCGCGGGGCTTGGTTTTGCCCGGCGGTAGCCGTTCGGGTGCGGGCCGGTTGCCGGAGGCCGGCCCCCGGACCCCGGCGCCTCGAACGCCGGCGGGGCTGGGGTGGCCCCGACCCCGGCCCCCCACCCCGGCCCGGCCAGGGCAACGCCAACCGCCCCGTAGAGTACGGGCAGGCAGCCGTACGGAACGGGGGGCGGAGCCGCCGGATGACCACGTCGACACCAGGGACCGCGGTCCTGGGCGAGCACGGACCGCCTCCGCCCCCGGCCCCGCGCCGCCACCCCGGCTGGGTCCTCGCCGCCACCCTCAGCGCGCTCCTCGGCACCGGCCTCCTCGCCGGCGCGGCCACCACCGCCTGGAGCGAACACCGCGCCGCGCACCGCCCGTTGCCCCCCGGCGCCGCCTACCGCCAGGCCGCCTCGCTCTGGCACTCGGCCCCCGCGGACAGCCTCCTGCCGCCCGTGCTCGACGGCCCCGACACCGGCCCCGGCGGCGCCGATCGCAGCTGGACCCGGATCGCACTGGCACCCGACGCCGACTGCGCCGCCGCCCTCACCCCCGAGTGGCGCGCCGCGCTCGCCGCGGCCGGCTGCACCCGCGTGCTCCGCGCCACCTACACCGACACCACCCGCAGCTCCCTGGTCACCGTGGGCCTGGTCTTCACCCCCGCCGACGCCACCGCGATGGCCGGCCTGCGGGGCCGCCTGCCCGCCCCGCCCGCCTACGAGTACGCCGACTCCCGCCGGGCCGCCTGGACGGCGGCCGTCACCGAGCGGGCCCCGGCCGTGGTCTACGCGGTCTCCGCCTTCGCCGACGGCCGCACCATGGACGCACCGCTCCCGGCCGCCGACGCGGTCCGTCAGGGCGCCACCGGAACGGTCGCCGAAGCGGGCCTGGGCCACGCGGCCCGGGCCGTGGCCGACCGCGTCGGCCGCGCCCTGGACGCGCTCGCGGCCCCGCCCGCCCCCACGGCCACCCCGCGCCCGGAGCCCCGCCGATGACCTCCACCCGCCGAGCCGCCGCCACCGTCACCGTCACCAGCGGTATCGCCCTGGCCGCCCTGTTCACCGCGGTCGCCGCACCCCCGGCCGCCGCCGACACCATCCGCGACCGCCAGTGGGGCCTGCTGGCCCTGCGCGCCGAGGAGGCCTGGGGCATCACCCAGGGCGACGGGGTCACCGTGGCCGTCCTCGACACCGGTGTCGATGCCACCCACCCCGACCTCGCCGGCCAGGTCCTCGACGGCACCGACCTCGTCGGCATGGGCGCCGGCCGCGGCGACCGCGCCTGGGCCCGGCACGGCACCGCGATGGCCGGCATCATCGCCGGACACGGCCACGGCCCCGACCGCTCCCAGGGCGTCCTCGGGATCGCCCCCCACGCACGGATCCTCCCGGTCCGCGTGATCCTGGAGGAGGGCGACCCGGGCCGCGCCCAGGCCCGCGACAGCAAGTCCGGCGCCCTCGCCGAGGGCATCCGCTGGGCCGCCGACCACGGCGCCGACGTGATCAACCTGTCGCTCGGGGACGACAGCGACACCGCCCACCACGAACCCGCGGAGGACGAGGCCGTCCAGTACGCCCTCGGCAGGGGCGTGGTCGTCGTCGCCTCCTCGGGCAACGGCGGCGAACGCGGCGACCACACCTCCTACCCCGCCGCCTACCCCGGGGTGATCGCCGTCGCCGCCGTCGACCGCCAGGGCCGCAAGGCGCCCTTCTCCACCCGCCACTGGTACGCCGGCGTCAGCGCCCCGGGCGTCGACGTGGTCATCGCCGACCCCGACCGGGCCTACTACGAGGGGTGGGGCACCAGCGCGGCCGCCGCCTTCGTCTCCGGCGCCGTCGCCCTGGTCAAGGCGGCCCACCCCGGCCTCTCCCCGGCGCAGATCAAGAAGCTGCTGGAGGACACCGCCACCGACCGCCCGCCCGGCGGCCGCGACGACTCCCGCGGCCGCGGCACCGTGGACCCCGTCGCCGCGCTCCAGGCCGCCGACGGGCTGCGCCCCGAACCGGCGGCCCCGGCGCCCGTCCCGGCCGGGCGGACGTACTTCGGCGCGGGCCCCGACCCCGTGCGGCCACCGGAGCGACGCGCCCGGCTGGGTGCCGGGGCGGCCGCCGCCGGGGGAGCGGCACTGCTGCTGCTGGCCGGCGTACTGGCCCGGCGTCCCCGTGCCGCCCGCCGGGATAGGGTCGGGTAACTGTGGCCACCAAGAACATTCCAGACCCCGGTTTCTCCGACGACGACGGCACCGCCGATCCCCGGCTGAGCGCCGCCCTCGCCGCCTGGGCCGCCGACCGCGCGGCCGAACCGCAGCTGCTCGCGGCCCTCAAGGAGGCCCGCCTGCTGGTGCCCGTCGTGGCGATGCTCGGCGAGGTCGAGACGGACCCGGAGACCGGCCTCAAGCGCGAGAAGACCAGCGACATGGCCGTGCCGACCCTGACGGCGGGCGACCGGCGGGCCCTGCCCGCCTTCACCTCGATCGCCTCGCTGGCCCTGTGGGACCCCGCGGCCCGGCCCGTCGCCGTCCCGTTGCACCAGGCCCTGGCCGCCGCCGCGCACGAGAAGGCCGACACGATCGTCCTCGACCTGGCCGGCCCCGTCCCCTACCAGCTGACCGGCCCGGCGCTGCTCGCGCTCGCCGAGGGCCGTACGGACGCGGACCCGCTGACCGCGCCGGCGGTACGGGAAGCGGTACGGGCCGCCGTCGCGGCGGAGCCGGCCGTGCTGCGCGCGCATCTGGTCCCGGGCGGTTCCGGCGCCGACGGCACCCTCGCCGTCCTCCTGGCGGCCGACGTGGATCCGGCCCGGGCGGCCCAGCGGATCGCCGAGGCCCTGGCGGCCGACGAGACCCTGCGGGCCCGCCTGGTCCGGGGCCTGAACATGGCGCTGCTCCCGGCCGACGCCCCGCTCCCGCCGGGTGAGCCGCTGTTCACGCGCTGAGTCGCGCCCGCGCACGCGAAGGGGCGCCCGCCGGTGGTCGGCGGGCGCCCCTTCACGTACGTACGAGGCATTCCGCGGGGCGGCGTACCGGAACCGGACTAGGCGTAGACGGGACCCGTGAACTTCTCGCCCGGTCCCTGGCCCGGCTCGTCCTGGACGAGGGAGGCCTCGCGGAAGGCGAGCTGGAGCGACTTCAGGCCGTCGCGCAGCGGTGCCGCGTGGAAGGAGCTGATCTCGGTGGCGCTGGCGGTGACCAGACCGGCCAGGGCGGTGATCAGCTTGCGGGCCTCGTCGAGGTCCTTGTGCTCGGAGTCGGGCTTGTCCAGGCCCAGGTTGACCGCGGCGGCGCTCAGCAGGTGGACGGCCACCGTGGTGATGACCTCGACGGCGGGCACGTCCGCGATGTCGCGGGTCATGTCGTCGTAGTCGGGAGCGTCCGGGGCGGAGGAGGGGGAATCGGAGGGCGTCGCGTCAGTCATGCGCCCCACGATATGCCGTGCGGCGGCCTTGCAACGCGGGTGCTAGTATGTACTTCGACCGGCCGGACACCTGTGTGCCCGGCCCACAAGTGGAGGCTCCGATCTCCCACCCGACCGCCCTCCGGGGAGGCGGGTCATCCGGTCAGGCGGTATCCATCGTTCCGTACGGACGATGGAAAGCTGCCCGAGTCTGCGCCCCGCGGTTCGCACGCGGCGGTGCTCCGGTTGTTTTGGAGCCCCTGCCTGTGCCCGGCGGGGCTTTTTTCATTCTCCGCCGCGGTAGGTCTGACGACAGAAGACGTCAGCGGCTGTCTGCCAGGCAGTCGTGTGGTGCTACCGAGGAGGATCCATCAGCACCGAGCCCCGCATCAACGATCGGATTCGTGTCCCTGAGGTGCGACTCGTCGGTCCCAGCGGCGAACAGGTGGGCATCGTCCCGCTTGCGAAGGCGCTTGAGCTCGCGCAGGAGTACGACCTGGACCTGGTCGAGGTCGCGGCTTCCGCACGACCGCCGGTCTGCAAGCTCATGGACTACGGCAAGTTCAAGTACGAGTCGGCCATGAAGGCCCGTGAGGCGCGCAAGAACCAGGCGCACACGGTCATCAAGGAAATGAAGCTCCGGCCGAAGATCGACCCGCACGACTATGACACCAAGAAGGGTCACGTCGTTCGGTTCCTCAAGCAGGGCGACAAGGTCAAGATCACGATCATGTTCCGTGGTCGCGAGCAGTCGCGACCGGAGCTCGGCTACCGCCTGCTCCAGCGCCTCGCTTCGGACGTCGAGGACCTCGGGTTCATCGAGTCGAACCCGAAGCAGGACGGCCGCAACATGATCATGGTCCTCGGTCCGCACAAGAAGAAGACCGAGGCGATGGCCGAAGCCCGCGAGGCGCAGGCCGCCCGCAAGGCCGAGCGCCAGGGTGTCGCCGCCACCGACGACGAGGAGACTCCTTCCGAGGAGGCCGCCCCGGTCGAGGCGGAGACCACCGAGGCCGCTGAGGCCGCTGAGGTCACCGAGGCCGCCGCCGACGAGGCGAACGCCGAGGCCTGATTCCGGGGCAGCCCGTCTCGGATCACCGACACAACATGACGCTCCCGTCAGCCGGTCCCCGCGGACCGGCGGGAGCGCCACCGACGAGGAGATAACGGCGCCATGCCGAAGAACAAGACGCACAGCGGAACCAAGAAGCGCTTCAAGGTCACCGGCTCCGGCAAGGTGCTCCGTGAGCGCGCCGGCAAGCGCCACCTGCTCGAGCACAAGTCGTCCCGTGTCACCCGTCGCCTCACCGGCAACGCGGAGATGGCCCCCGGCGACGCCGCGAAGATCAAGAAGCTTCTCGGCATCTGATGCCCTCCGCTCCCCCCCGTCGGGAGCGGACGGACGTCAAGACCGGGACCCCATCGAATTCGGGCCGTGTGAAGACATCCACGGCCCCGCTACAAGGAGTTAAAAAGTGGCACGCGTCAAGCGGGCAGTAAACGCCCACAAGAAGCGCCGGGCGATCCTCGAGGCGGCCTCCGGCTACCGCGGTCAGCGTTCGCGCCTGTACCGCAAGGCCAAGGAGCAGGTCACCCACTCGCTGGTCTACAACTTCAACGACCGCAAGAAGCGCAAGGGCGACTTCCGTCAGCTGTGGATCCAGCGCATCAACGCCGCTGCCCGCCAGAACGGCATGACGTACAACCGCCTCATCCAGGGTCTGAAGGCCGCCAACATCGAGGTGGACCGCAAGATCCTCGCGGAGCTGGCCGTCAACGACGCCAACGCCTTCGCCGCGCTCGTCGAGGTCGCCCAGAAGGCGCTTCCGGCCGACGTCAACGCCCCCAAGGCCGCTGCCTAAGGGCTAGCCGGCCCGCTCCACGCGGCCGGCCCCCCACGGACCCGCAGGCGATTCGCCTGCGGGTCCGTGTGCTTTCGCCCCGCCCGCCCCAGGAACCCCCAGAGAGAACCGCAGACACCATGGGTTACCCCGACGAGCTGATCTCCCCCCGATCCCCGCGGGTGGCCGCCGCCAGGCGCCTGGCGCGGCGCAACTTCCGCACCAAGGAGCGCCGGTTCATCGCCGAGGGGCCGCAGGCGGTCCGCGAGGCCGTCGAGCACCGTGGGTCCCAGGGCGCGACCCTGATCGAGCTGTTCGCCACCGTCGAGGCCGCCGAGCGCTACGCCGACATCGTCGAGGCCGCCCTGCTGGCCGGCGCGCGCGTGCACTACGCCTCCGACGAGGTGCTGGCCGAGGTCTCGCAGACGGTCACCCCGCAGGGCCTGGTGGGTGTCTGCCACTTCCTCGACTCGCCCTTCGAGGAGATCCTCAGGGCGCGCCCCCGCCTGGTGGCCGTCCTCGCGCACGTCCGCGACCCCGGCAACGCCGGCACGGTGCTGCGCTGTGCGGACGCCGCGGGCGCCGACGCGGTGGTGCTGACCGACGCTTCCGTCGACCTGTACAACCCGAAGTCGGTACGGGCCTCCGTGGGCTCCCTCTTCCACCTCCCGGTGGCCGTGGGCGTCCCGGTGGAGCAGGCGGTGGAGGGGCTGCGGGCGGCGGGCGTACGGATCCTCGCGGCCGACGGGGCCGGTACGGACGACCTCGACTCCGAGCTGGACGCGGGCACCATGGGCACCCCCTCGGCCTGGGTCTTCGGCAACGAGGCCTGGGGCCTGCCCGAGGAGACCCGCGCGCTCGCGGACGCCGTCGTACGGGTCCCGATCCACGGCAAGGCCGAGAGCCTGAACCTCGCCACGGCCGCCGCCGTGTGCCTGTACGCGTCCGCGCGTGCACAGCGGGCGCCCGGAGGGTGCCGCTCCGTGACCCCCAGCTAGTAATGTGGCCGCCCGGGGGGCCCACTGCGCTACTCGGAGATGTGGGGTACGGGGACATGACCGTCGGTACGAACAGCTCGCAGGAGGCCGCGGGAGCGGCCGAGGAGCGGCTGCGGGACGCCCCCGGGCCCGCGGGCCCGGGCCCGGCGGGATCCGCGCCCGCCGCCGTCGGCCTGCGCGGCGTACCGCCCCAGGCGGCCTCCTCCGCCCGGGGC
>NZ_JBFRER010000125.1:0-22513 GCF_052114405.1 Streptomyces sp. M-16
GGGCCGGCCGACCGGCGACGGGCGGCCGGCGGCCGGTCAGTCGTCGAGGCCCTCGGCGGCGCGGCGCTCGCGCAGCTCGGTGATCGCCTGGCGGCGGGCGAGCCGGTGGGTGCGGCGGATCTGCGCCTCCTGGTAACGGCGCTCGTCCCGCTCGGTCTCCGGGATCACGGGCGGGACCTGGCGGGGCTTGCCGTCGGAGTCGACCGCGGTGAAGACGAGGTAGGCGCTGCCGACCTGGGTGGCGGGGGTGGACTCGTTCCACCGCTCCGCGAGGACCCGTACGCCGATCTCCATCGAGGAGCGGCCGGTCCAGTTGCACTGCGCGCGGACGTGGACCAGGTCGCCGACCCGGACCGGGGCGAGGAAGGCCATCTCGTCCATCGACGCCGTCACGGCGGGCCCGCCCGAGTGCCGCCCGGCCACCGCGCCGGCCGCGTCGTCCACCAGCTTCATGATCACGCCACCGTGCACGGTACCGAGGAGGTTGGTGTCGTTGGCGGTCATGATGTGGCTGAGCGTGGTCCGGGAGGCCGAGATCGGCTTGCCCGCGGGCACCGACGGTATTTCTGTCATGGAGCCACCATAAGTGGGCACCCCAGGCATCAGCTCTGCAACAGCCGCGGTACGAAGCGTCCACCTGGGTGTCGGGCGGCACGCCGCGGCAGGCATCCTTGTGCGCATGAATGACTGGGACGGGTGGAACGGCGAGCGCGACGCGCGCGGCCGCCGCGATGACGGGTACGGGCGCGGCAGCGGGCAGCCGCAGCCGGAGGGCGCGCAGCGGATGCGCCACGTCCAGCGGCAGCCGCAGCCGCCGCAGCGCCCGGCCCGCCCGCCGGTCCCCCCGCAGGGACCGCCGCAGGGACCGCCGCAGGGCCGCCCCGGTCCCGGAGTGCCGCCGCAGCAGACGCAGGGACCGGACGCCTCGTACGACGGCGGGTACAACACCGGCCAGGTCTACGGCCGGCCCGCGGGCCCCGGCGGACCGGCGGGACCGGGCCGCCCCGGGCGGCCGGGCGGGAGCGGCGGTCCGGGCCGTCCGGGCGGTCCGGCGGGACCCGCGCCCGACTGGCGCCGGCGGATCAAGATCGGCTCCATCGTGCTGGTCTCCGCGCTCCTGGTCACCTCCATCGGCACCTACTTCTGGGCCGACTCCAAGGTGCGCCGCGAGGTCGACCTCTCCAAGGTGATCGAGCGCCCCAAGGAGGGCGACTGCACCACGTACCTGATCGTCGGCTCCGACAGCCGCGAGGGCATGTCCGACGAGGAGAAGAAGAAGCTCCACACCGGCTCCGCCGAGGGCAAGCGCACCGACTCGATGATGGTCCTGGCGAAGTGCTCCAGCGGGAACACGATGATCTCGCTGCCGCGCGACTCGGACGTGGAGATCCCCTCCTTCGTCGGCTCCCAGTCGGGCAAGAAGTTCCCGTCCCAGGGCCGGCGGGTCAAGCTCAACGCGGCGTACGCGGAGGACGGACCGGAACTGCTGGTGCGGACGATCGAGTTCAACACCGGGCTGCGCATCGACCACTACGCCGAGATCGGTTTCGCCGGGTTCGCGAACATCGTGGACGCGCTGGGCGGCGTGGAGCTCGACATCGAACAGGGTTTCAAGGACGAGAAGTCGGGCGCCGACTTCAAGGCGGGCCGCCAGACCCTCAACGGCGAGCAGTCGCTGGCCTTCGTGCGCACCCGCTACGCCTTCGCCGAGTCGGACCTCCAGCGGACCAAGAACCAGCAGAAGTTCCTCTCGGCGCTGGCGAGCCAGGCGGCCACGCCGGGCACGCTCCTCAACCCCTTCGCCCTCTACCCGGTGATGGGCGCGGGCCTGGACACCCTCGTCGTCGACAAGGACATGGGGCTGTGGGACCTCGGTCAGATGTTCTTCGCGATGAAGGGCATCACATCGGGTGACGGCGTGTCGATGAACATGCCCCTTTCCGGTCAGAAGGGCGGCAACCTCGTCTGGGACAAGGCGAAGGTGCAACAGCTGGTCAAGGAGATCCAGAGCGACCAGAAGGTCACCGTCCGGGGGCAGTGAACCGGCCGCGCGGCAGGCGCGGGACGGGGTGCGATGAACCACGTGCTGTGGACAGTGCGAGGGTTTCTCGTAAGACTGAGGCGGCCCATGCAACGGGGGGGATGCCCGGCTGGGCCCCGCCGTCCGGCGCGGCGCTCAGCACGTTCGGGCACGCGTCCGTCCTGCCCGTGGAGCGTTCATGTCCTTGCACCCGTCCCCGCGCGTCCTCAGCGACCGGCGGGAAGACGGCAGACCCTCGGCCTGGCCCACCCTGCCCCGGCCCGCCCGGTCCACCGGGGAACCGGCGGACCGGCCCCGGCTGCGGATCCTGGACGGGCTGCGCATCCTGGCGGCGGTGCTGGTGCTCGTGCACCACTACACCCGCCAAGAGGTCTGGGGGCGCGACGCGTTCGGGTGGCTGACCGTGGTGGGCCGCTACAGCTGGATGGGCGTGGAGCTGTTCTTCATGATCAGCGGCTTCGTCATCTGCATGTCGGCGTGGGGCCGGCCGCTGGGCTCCTACCTGCGCAGCCGGGTGATCCGCCTCGGACCCGCGTACTGGTTCTGCGTACTGCTCACCATGGGCGTGCTGCTGGCGGTCGGCAAGCCCTTCGGGGGCGCCGGGCCGGGGCTGAGCCAGATCCTGACGAACCTGACGATGTTCCAGACCCCGCTGGGCAGTGCCGAGCTGGACCCCTCGTACTGGACGCTCTGGTCCGAGCTGCGGTTCTACCTGATCTTCGCGGCGGTCGCCTGGACCGGCCTGACGTACCGCAAGGTCCTGAACTTCTGCTGGATCTGGACGGTCGCCTCGCTGCTCGCCCCCGGTTCCGGGCTGCCGATCCTGAACGTCCTCGCGAACCCCACCTACTCCCCGCTGTTCATCTCCGGCATCTGCTTCTACCTGATCCGCCGTGAGGGGCCGCGCGCGGGCGAGCCGTGGGTGCTGCTCGCGTTCTCCTGGCTGCTGACGCAGCGCTGGCTGAACGACATCGTCCACTGGAACACCGTCAAGGGCGACCGGCTGTCCTGGGAGATGTGCCTGCTCGTCGTGACCCTGTGCTACGTGGTCATGGCCGCCGTGGCCCTGGGGTGGCTGGACCGGATCGACTGGCGCTGGCTGTCGGTCGCGGGCGCGATGTCCTACCCGCTCTACCTGCTGCACCAGCAGATCGGCGTGACGCTGCTGCGGATGTGGCGGCAGGACGTGGAGCCGTGGACGCTCCTGCTGTCGGCGACGGCCGTGATGCTGCTGGCCTCGTGGCTGATCCAGCGGTTCGTGGAGCGGCCGGCGGCCCGGCGGCTCAAGCGGTTCCTGGAGGCCCGTCCGGGCGTCGGGCGGACCAAGCCCCTGCGCGAGACGCCGTAGGGGCCCGCGGACGTCGGGCTCCGGACACGAAGGAAGGGGCACCCCTCTCGGGGTGCCCCTTCTCCGTGTTCGCGTGCGCGTGTCCCTACGCGTCCGCCTGCCCGGCTACTTGCCGGCGCGGGCGCGGAGCTTCCACGGCATGGCGATGGACTCCAGCTGGACGGCCAGGTTCATCTTGGACTCGCCGACGGTGCGGTCCTCGAAGTGGATCGGGACCTCCATCACCTGGAAGCCGCGGCGCAGGGCCTTGAACTTCATCTCCACCTGGAAGCTGTAGCCGGCGCTGCCGATCGACGCGAGGTCGATCGCCTTCAGCGCGTCGGCGCTCCACAGGTTGAAGCCGCCCGTGATGTCGCGGACGCGGGTGCCCAGGATGGTGCTCGCGTAGGCGTTGGCCCAGCGGGAGAGCAGCTTGCGGTGCGCGCCCCAGGCGTCGGAGAGGGTGCCGCCCGGCACGTAGCGGGAGCCGACGACGAGACCGGCGCCGGTGGAGCGGGCGACGCCCAGCATCTCGGCGATCTTGCCGGCCGGGTGGGAGCCGTCCGCGTCCATCTGGAGCACGTACTCGGCGCCGTCCTCGACGGCCTTGGCCATGCCGGCGGCGTAGGCGCGGCCGAGGCCGTCCTTCGCGGTGCGGTGCAGGACCGACATGCGCGGCTTGCCGTCCTCGGTGAGGAAGCCCTCCGCCAGCTCGTCGGCGATCTTGCCGGTGCCGTCGGGCGAGGAGTCGTCGACGACCAGCAGGCGCAGGCCCGGCTGGTCGAGACCCATGAGCAGCTCCACCATGCCCGGCAGGTTGCCCGCCTCGTTGTAGGTCGGCATGACCACGGTGAGCGGGGTGTGTGCCCAGGTGTCGGGGAGCTTCGTGGTTGCGACGTCGGTCGCGCGGGGAGTCTGCTGCTCGCCTATCACAGGTTGTGCCTCACTGAAGTTGGTCACCGGTCGGAGGAGAAGCGGACCGCGGCGTCGGGCAGTTCAGCCTCGCACCACACCCGCACCCCTGCGCGAAGTTCGTTGTCGGCCCCTACGACGGCACCGTCTCCGACGACCGCGCCGTTCACCACCGTGCGCGAACCCACCGAGGCGCCGGCACCGATGAGGCTGGCGCTCACCACCGTGTCCGGGCCGAGGGTCGCACCGTCCAGCACGATCGAGCCCTGGACGACCGCGCCCGATTCGATCCGGGCGCCGGCACCCACCACCGTACCGCCCGACAGCTTGGCTCCGTCCGCCACCACCGCACCCGGGAGGACCAGGGCCTCGCCGCGGGGGCCGGGGACGGCCGGGGAGCTGACGATGCCGCGCACGAGGTCGGCCGAGGCCTGCACGAAGGACTCGGGCTTGCCGAGGTCCAGCCAGTAGGTGTCCTCGGTGACGCCGTGCAGCCTGGCGCCGGAGTCCAGCAGACCGGGGAAGGTCTCGCGCTCGACGGATACCGGCCGGCCGGCCGGAATGGAGTCGATGACGCTGCGGCGGAAGACGTAGCAGCCGGCGTTGATCTGGTCGGTGATGATCTCTTCGGGGGTCTGCGGCTTCTCGGTGAAGGCCAGCACCCGCCCCTCGGAGTCGGTGGGCACCAGGCCGAAGGCGCGCGGGTCCTCGACCCGCACCAGGTGCAGGGAGACGTCGGCGTCGGCCGCCTGGTGGGACTCGACCAGGCCGGCGATGTCCAGGCCGGTCAGGATGTCGCCGTTGAAGACGAGGACGGGGGAGTCCGGGCCGCCGGTCAGCCGCTGCGCGGCGTTGCGGATGGCACCGCCGGTGCCCAGCGGCTCGTCCTCGACGACGTATTCGAGGGTGATGCCGAAGTCGGAACCGTCGCCGAAGTAGGGCTCGAAGACCTCGGCGAGGTAGCAGGTGGCCATCACGATGTGGGTGACACCGGCGGCTGCGGCCCTGGCTATCTGGTGGGCGAGGAAGGGAACTCCGGCCGCGGGAACCATCGGCTTGGGGGTGTTCACCGTCACGGGGCGCAGTCGCGTCCCCTGCCCGCCGACCAGCAGGATCGCTTCCGTCATTGTTTTCTCCCCAACCGGTTCGGGCGTACGAAGGTTCAAATTTAGCCCATCCGGGGACATGCCAAGGCCGTGGGCGGGCCCTGCGGGGGCCGCCACGGCCACGTTCCGGTTACGGGCGGACGGCCGCGCGGAGACGGGCGGATTGCGGCACATCGGACACCCCTGCGCGCGACCGTCCTCTATATATGAGGACACATCACGTGCGCCCGCCCACCTGGTGGACCATCACCGCTGGTCAGAGAGGTGCGCCGGGCACCGCCCCGTCCCGTGGCGCGGCGGGCGCCGCCGGACCCCTCCGTAACGGATCCGGTGCACAAGGGTGTTTCGCCCGCCCCGGTTGACGGCCGGTTGTTCCGAACCTGTCGGCAACCCGTTACGAAGCCTTGCCCCTTCTCCACGCGAAAGGCCCCCGACGGGACGCCGGGGGCCTTCGTGCGTGCGGGACGGCTACGGCAGGTTGCGGGCCATGACGATCCGCTGGACCTGGTTCGTGCCTTCATAGATCTGCGTGATCTTCGCGTCGCGCATCATGCGCTCGACCGGGTAGTCGCGGGTGTAGCCGTAGCCGCCGAGGAGCTGGACGGCGTCCGTGGTGACCTCCATGGCGACGTCGGAGGCGAAGCACTTGGCCGCGGCGCCGAAGAAGGTGAGGTCGGAGTCGACGCGCTCCGACTTGGCGGCGGCCGAGTAGGTCAGCTGGCGGGCGGCCTCGATCTTCATGGCCATGTCCGCGAGCATGAACTGCACGCCCTGGAAGTCGCCGATCGGCTTGCCGAACTGCTTGCGCTCCTGGACGTAGCCCTTGGCGTAGTCCAGCGCGCCCTGGGCGATGCCGAGGGCCTGGGCGGCGATGGTGATGCGGGTGTGGTCGAGGGTCTTCATCGCCGTGGCGAAGCCGGTGCCCTCGGCGCCGATCATGCGGTCGGCGGGGATGCGGACGTTGTCGAGGTAGACCTCGCGCGTCGGGGAGCCCTTGATGCCGAGCTTCTTCTCCGGGGCGCCGAAGGAGACTCCCTCGTCGCCCTTCTCGACGACGAAGGCGCTGATGCCCTTGGAGCGCTTCTCCGGGTCGGTGACGGCCATGACCGTGTAGTACTCGGAGACGCCCGCGTTGGTGATCCAGCGCTTGACGCCGTTGAGCACCCAGAAGTCCCCGTCGCGCACGGCGCGGGTCTTCATGCCGGCGGCGTCGGAGCCCGCGTCGGGCTCGGAGAGCGCGTAGGAGAACATCGCGTCGCCCTTGGCCAGCGGGCCGAGGTACTTGGCCTTGAGCTCCTCCGAGCCGGAGAGGATCACCGGGAGGGAGCCGAGCTTGTTCACGGCCGGGATCAGGGAGGAGGAGGCGCAGACGCGGGCCACCTCCTCGATCACGATCACGGTGGCGAGGGCGTCGGCCCCGGCGCCGCCGTAGGTCTCGGGGACGTGGACGGCGTGCAGGTCGCTCGCGACCAGGGCGTCGAGGGCCTCCTGCGGGAAGCGGGACTCCTCGTCGACCGCGGCGGCGAACGGCAGGATCTTCGCCTCGGCGAGCGAGCGGACGGACTCGCGGAGCATGTCGTGCTCCTCGGCCGGGCGGTACAGGTCGAAGTCGGCAGAACCCGCCAAGACTCTCACTCCCCATGTGTGATGCGTGATGCTAACTACCGTTAAGTAACCGAAATCTTAGTGTCCGGGGTCCCGTCGGCGATATGTACGGCGCACGTGAGCTGCGTGACAGCGCGGACCCCGCCGGGGAACGTCCCCCGCACGGGGCGCGACTATGCTCGGTGGCCGCAAACGGCCCCGCACCTCTGGAGCATCCATGGCCCCCCTCAAGATCACTGTGATCGGCACCGGCTACCTCGGCGCGACACACGCCGCCGCGATGGCCGAGCTGGGCTTCGAGGTGCTCGGACTGGACGTGGTCCCGGAGAAGATCGAGATGCTGGCCGCCGGCCGGGTCCCCATGTACGAGCCGGGGCTGGAGGAGTTGCTCGCCGCGCACGTCGCCGGGCTGCCGGGCTCGACGGGCCGGCTGCGGTTCACCACCTCCTGGGAAGAGGTCGGGGAGTTCGGCGACGTCCACTTCGTCTGCGTGAACACCCCGCAGAAGCACGGCGAGTACGCCTGCGACATGTCCTACGTCGACTCCGCGATGACCTCGCTGGCCCCGCACCTGACGCGGCCGGTGCTGGTCGTCGGCAAGTCCACCGTGCCGGTGGGCTCGGCGGAGCGGCTCGCGGCGAAGCTCGTGGAGCTGGCCCCGGCCGGCGCGGACGTGGAGCTGGCCTGGAACCCGGAGTTCCTGCGCGAGGGCTTCGCCGTCCAGGACACCCTGCACCCCGACCGGATCGTCATCGGCGTACGGGGCGAGCGCGGCGAGAAGGTGCTGCGGGAGGTGTACGCGACGCCGATGGCGGAGGGGACCCCCCTGGTGGTGACCGACTTCCCGACCGCCGAGCTGGTCAAGACGGCGGCCAACTCCTTCCTCGCCACCAAGATCTCCTTCATCAACGCGATGGCCGAGGTCTGCGAGGCCGCGGGCGGTGACGTGGCCAAGCTGGCGGAGGCCATCGGCCACGACGAGCGGATCGGCGCGAAGTTCCTGCGCGCGGGCATCGGCTTCGGCGGCGGCTGCCTGCCCAAGGACATCCGGGCCTTCATGGCCCGGGCCGGCGAACTGGGCGCCGACCAGGCCCTGACCTTCCTGCGGGAGGTCGACTCCATCAACATGCGCCGCCGCGGCCACATGGTGGAGCTGGCCCGCGACGCGGTCGGCGGTTCCTTCCTCGGCAAGCGGGTCGCCGTCCTCGGCGCCACCTTCAAGCCCGACTCGGACGACGTCCGCGACTCGCCCGCGCTCAACGTCGCCGGGCAGATCCACCTCCAGGGCGGGCAGGTCACCGTCTACGACCCGAAGGGCATGGACAACGCCCGCCGGGTCTTCCCGACCCTCGGCTACGCCGGCTCCGCGCTGGAGGCCGCCCGCGGCGCCGAGGTCGTCCTGCACCTCACCGAGTGGCGCGAGTTCCGCGACCTGGATCCCGCGGCCCTCGGCGAGACCGTGACCGACCGCCTGATCCTCGACGGGCGGAACGCGCTGGACCCGGAGCGGTGGCGGGCCGCGGGCTGGACCTACCGGGCCATGGGACGGCCGCACGCGTAAGGGATTTGGGGGGGTACGGAGGCTGACCTGGGCGTATCCCCCTACCCCGTTTCGACCGGTCGCACCCAAGTAAGTGGAATAAATGACTGGGTAGACTTCGGGCCGATGACCACGACCAGCAGCCCCCCGACCAACCCCACCGCATCTGCGACGGCGGCGCCCGCCACGCGTGACCGGCGGGGATCCTTCGAAGCAGCCATGCGAGGACGCGGAGCCCTTCTGGGCATCGCGGGCTTCTGGCTGGCCAGTCGGGCCGCGATGCTCTGGATGCTCGTCAACGACTTCTTCAGCTCGAACGTCGTACGGGTAGAGATCACCGCGACCTATCACAACTGGTACAACGTCCTCGTCACGTGGACGATGCCGCACAACGACATCATGTGGCAGTACCCCCCGGCAGCCGCGGCGATCTTCCTGTCGCCCGACCTCCTGCCGTTCCTCACCTACTTCCAGGCCTTCGTCGCCCTCACGGTGCTCTGTGACGCGGTGGTCCTCGTCGGCCTGATGCGCGCCGCACGCCGCACCGACGGCAGCATGGCCGGCGCCGTCCTGTGGCTCGTCACGCTGCCGATGCTGATGGCCACCCCGTTCGCCCGCTACGACGTCCAGGTCACCCTGCTCGCCGTGGCCTCGCTGCTCTGCCTGCGCTACCGCCCGAAGCTCGGCGGGGTCATCGCCGGCATCGGCGCCATGGTCAAGGTGTGGCCGCTGCTCACCCTGCTCGGCACCCCGCGCGGCAAGTCGACGCGCGAGGCCTTCATCGCCGCCGCGCTCTCCTGCGTCGCGCTGCTCGCCGTCTTCGCCGCGCTGTTCCGCGACACCCTCGGCTTCCTGGGCAACCAGGGCTCCCGCGGGGTCCAGGTCGAGTCCCTCGGCGGCAGCGCGCTGATGGCGGCCCGGCTCGTCCACCTGTGGCCCGGGAAGATCAACTTCCAGTACGGCGCCTTCGAGTACGTCGGGCCGTACGTCTCCAGCATCGCGCGGGCCTCCCTCGCGCTGACGGTGATCGGCTTCCTGCTGCTCCTGCTGTGGCGCGTGAAGGCGAACCGCTGGTCGACCGCGACCCCGTTCGACGCCGCGCTCTGCGCCATCATGGTGTTCACGGTCACCAGCCGCGTCATCAGCCCGCAGTACATGATCTGGCTGCTCGGCCTCGCCGCCGTCTGCCTGACGTCCCGGCACACCACCCAGCGGCCGATCGCCTGGCTGCTCGTGGTCGCGACCGCGCTCACGTCGCTGATCTTCCCGGTCTGGTACGGCTCGGACATCCTGACCAACTCCACGCTCGGCACGATCCTGCTGTGCGCGCGCAACGGCCTGCTGCTGTACGCCACGGTGTGGTCCGGCCTGCGCCTGTGGAAGGCGACCGTGCTGCCCAAGGGCAGCCTGGCCGCCGAGTCCGCCTAAGGAATTCTGCGGTGCTGTGCGGCGCGGGCCGTGAACTCCGCGTCGCGCAGCACCCTCTGGGCGTTGCCCCAGGTCAGCAGGGCCAGGTCGGACTCCGGCCAGCCCCGCTCCAGTAGTTCCGCGAGGAGTCTGGGGTAGCCCGAGGGATCGGTGAGCCCCGCCGGACGGGGGGTCGCCCCCTCGGCGCCGAAGGCGGCTCCCAGTCCCACGCACTCCGGGCCGGCGACCGTCCGCAGGTGGTCGAGGTGGTCCGCCACCGCGTGCAGGGAGTCCCCCGTCCGCGCGGTGTCGAAGGTGACCATCGCCAGACCGCCGGCCGCCCTGAGCGCCAGCAGCACCTCGTCGGTGACGTTGTCCGGATGCGCGGTGAGCGCCGCCGCCCCCGTGTTCGAGACGATCACCGGTGCCTTCGACGCCGCCGCGAGCTGACAGGCCGCCACCGGCGGGCAGCCCGTGAGGTCCAGCAGCATCGCGAGCCGGTTCACCTCCTTGACCACTTCGTGGCCGAAGGCCGTCAGCCCCTCCAGCGCCCAGGACGCCCCCGCCGGCGCGAGGATCCGTACGCCCAGCGTGTGGAAGGCCCGTAGCGCGCCGAGCGAATCGGTCAGCGTACGTCCGGACACCGGGCCGAGGAACGAGGCGATCCGGCCGCGGTTGCGGGCGTCCAGCATGTCGTCGGCGCTCAGCCCCAGGCACAGGCCGTCGGGGTAGCGGCGGACCAGGGCGAGCGCCACGTCGATCAGTTCGAGGGTGTCGGAGACCACCTGGTCGGCCGCCCCGCCCTGGCGCGCCCGGCCCGGCGGCACGAGCAGCGACCAGAACTGGGCACCCACTCCACCGGCCCGCAGCCGCGGGATGTCCGTGTCGATCTCGGTGTCGGGGGTTTCGATGTCGTGGTACGGGCTCTGGCTCAGGGTCCAGACGAGGCTGTTGCACCCGTCCGCCACGGGATGTTCGGCGAGCAGCGCGGTGGCCCGCTCCAGGGCACCGGTCACCTCCGCTTGGGCGGACACGTCCTCGGCCCCGGCGGAGCCGGGGCCCACCGGGAGGCTGGGGTCGGCGTGCGGGTCGTCCTGCAGGTCGGCCATGGCGTTCGCTCCGGTCTCGGCGGCAGCGGGAGGGAGGAGATGTGGTGCCACCGTGACATGTGGGGCGGCCGGGACGCCCGGCGGATGTGGCGTTCGGGTGGAGGAGGGTGCGGAAAGGGCCGGAAAGGGGCGGGCCACGGGGTGGAACCCCGCGACCCGCCCCCGGTGGAGCGTCAGAGGTGGGCGTTCGACGGCCCCCGGGACGCCGACAGGCCACGGGCCACGCCCTCGGCGTCGCGCAGCGCCCGTACCGCGTTCGACCAGGTCAGCTTGGCCAGGTCGGCCCGCGACCAGCCGCGCGTGAGCAGCTCCGCGATCAGGTTGGGGTAGCCCGCCACGTCGTCCAGCCCGGACGGGGTGAAGGCGGTGCCGTCGTAGTCCCCGCCGATGCCGATGTGGTCGACGCCGGCCACCTCGCGCATGTGGTCCAGGTGGTCGGCGACGGTGGCCGCGGTGGCCACCGGGCGCGGCCGGCCCGCTTCGAAGGCCCGGTGCAGTTCCATCGCCTCGGGTGAGGTGTCGAGGTGGTGGAAGCCGTGGGCGCGCAGGTTCTCGTCGGCCGCCGCGGTCCACTCCACGGCCGCGGGCAGGATGAACTTCGGCACGAAGGTGGCCATCGCCACGCCGCCGTTGACGGGCAGCAGCTCCAGCACGTCGTCGGGGACGTTGCGCGGGTGGTCGCAGACGGCCCGCGCCGAGGAGTGCGAGAAGATCACCGGCGCCGAGGAGACGGCGATCGCGTCGCGCATGGTCGTCTCCGCCACGTGCGAGAGGTCCACCAGCATGCCGACGCGGTTCATCTCACGGACGACCTCGCGGCCGAAGTCGCTGAGCCCGCCGTGGCGGGGCTCGTCGGTCGCCGAGTCCGCCCAGTCGATGGTGTCGTTGTGGGTGAGCGTCATGTACCGCACGCCGAGGCGGTGCAGGGCGCGCAGGGTGGCCAGCGAGTTGTTGATGGAGTGGCCGCCCTCGGCGCCCATCAGGGAGGCGATCCTCCCCCGTTCGCGGGCCGCCTCCATGTCGTCCGCCGTCAGCGCCCGCACCAGGGTGTCCGGGTAACGGTCGATCAGCTGGCCGACCGCGTCGATCTGCTCCAGGGTGGCGCTGACCGCCTCGTCACCCGCGAAGTCGGAGCGTACGTACACGGACCAGAACTGCGCGCCGACCCCGCCGGCGCGCAGCCGGGGGATGTCGGTGTGCAGGTGGGCGGACTGGTCGGCGCCGATGTCGCGCCGGTCCAGGTCGTAGCGGACCTGGTTGCGCAGCGCCCAGGGCAGGTCGTTGTGCCCGTCGACGACCGGGTGCTCGGCGAGCAGGCCGCGCGCCTCCTCCAGGCGCTGCGCCGCGCTCACTTGCCGAATCCGAAGGAGTCCGCGCCGGCGACCTTCGTCCGCAGCCGCTTGCCCTTCTCGGTGGCCTGGTCGTTCAGCTCCTGCTGGAACTCGCGCATCCGGGCGAGCAGCTCCGGGTCGTGCGCGGCCAGCATCCGTACGGCCAGCAGGCCCGCGTTGCGCGCCCCGGCGACGGAGACGGTGGCGACGGGAACCCCGGCGGGCATCTGGACGATCGAGAGCAGCGAGTCCATGCCGTCGAGGTACTTCAGCGGCACCGGGACCCCGATGACCGGGAGCGGGGTGACCGAGGCGAGCATGCCGGGCAGGTGGGCGGCCCCGCCCGCGCCCGCGATGATCGCCTTCAGGCCGCGGCCGGCGGCCTGCTCGCCGTACGCCACCATCTCGCGGGGCATCCGGTGGGCGGAGACGACGTCGACCTCGTACGGGATCTCGAACTCGTCCAGTGCCTGGGCGGCGGCCTCCATGACCGGCCAGTCGGAGTCCGAACCCATGACGATGCCGATGACGGGACCTGCGGTAGCGGTGCTCATGCGGTGATGGTTCCTCTGAGGTAGCCGGCTGCGTGACGTGCGCGCTCCAGCACATCGTCCAGGTCGTCGCCGTAGGTGTTGACGTGGCCGACCTTGCGGCCGTGTTTCACGTCCTTGCCGTACATGTGGATCTTCAGCTGGGGGTCGTGCGCCATGCAGTGCAGGTACGCCGCGTACATGTCGGGGTAGTCCCCGCCGAGCACGTTGGCCATGACCGTCCAGCGGGCCCGGGGGCGGGGGTCGCCCAGGGGGAGGTCCAGGACCGCGCGGACGTGGTTGGCGAACTGGGAGGTGACCGCGCCGTCCTGGGTCCAGTGGCCGCTGTTGTGCGGGCGCATGGCCAGTTCGTTGACGAGGATGCGGCCGTCGGTGGTCTCGAACAGCTCCACGGCCAGGTGGCCGGTCACGTCGAGTTCCTTGGCGATGCGCAGGGCGAGGGCCTGGGCCTCGCCCGCGAGGGCCTCGGAGAGGTTCGGGGCGGGGGCGATCACCGTGTCGCACACGCCGTCCACCTGGATGGACTCGACGACGGGGTACGCGACGGCCTGGCCGTGCGGGGAGCGGACGATGTTGGCGGCGAGCTCGCGGACGTAGTCCACCTTCTCCTCCGCCAGGACGGGGACACCCGCCTTGAAGGGGGCCTCCGCGTCCTCGGGCGTGCGGACGAACCACACGCCCTTGCCGTCGTACCCGCCGCGCACCGTCTTGAGGATGACCGGGAAGCCGCCCACCTCTTGCGCGAAGGCCGCCGCGTCCGCCGGATCGCTCACGATCCGGTGGCGGGGACTCGGCGCGCCGATCTCGTCGAGCTTCGCGCGCATCACCCCCTTGTCGGCGGCGTGCATCAACGCGTCGGGCCCCGGGCGGACGGGAACGCCGTCCGCTTCCAGGGCCCGCAGGTGCTCGATGGGCACGTGCTCGTGGTCGAAAGTGATCACATCGCAGCCGCGCGCGAAGGCGCGCAACGTCTCCAGGTCGCGATAGTCGCCGATGACGACGTCGCTCACGACCTGGGCCGCCGAGTCCTGTGGGGTGTCACTGAGGAGCTTGAATCTGATGCCGAGGGGGATGCCCGCCTCGTGGGTCATGCGGGCGAGCTGCCCGCCGCCGACCATACCGACTACCGGGAACGTCACCACTCCAGGGTATCCGGCGGTATTCCGCCATCCGGACGTGGCCCTGGCGCATACCCGTGTGCCGGGCCGTGTGCCGTGCGTCGCAGGGGTGCCGAGGCGCGTACGGAGCCCGGGGGCGACACTTAACATGTCGGGGTTGACGAAATCGAGTGACGCTCCAGCGCGGGGCGGCGACGACGGACAGGGACTGAAGGATCACATGAGTACGCCGAAAGCAGCACCGCTGTCCGAGCGCTTCCGCGGTCTCGCCCGGGAGGCCGCCAAGTTCGGTGCGGTGGGCGGGCTGGGCGTCCTGGTCAACTTCGGTGTGTTCAACCTGCTCCGGAGCACGACCGACCTCCAGACGGTGCGCGCGAACGTCATAGCCATCGTGGTGGCCATCGTCACCAACTACATCGGCTTCCGCTACTTCACGTACCGCGACCGCGACCTCGGCAGCCGCCGCCGCGAGATGGTCCTCTTCGTCCTGTTCAGCCTGATCGGCATGGTCATCGAGAGCGGCGTGCTCTACGCGGCGACGTACGGCTTCGGCTGGGACAGCTCGCTGCAGAACAACGTCTTCAAGTTCCTGGGCATGGCGATCGCCACCGTGTTCCGCTTCTGGTCCTACCGCACCTGGGTCTTCCAGGCGCTGCCCACGCCCGCGGCGCCCTCGCTGGTCGTCGAGCAGCGGGACGGCCACGACGCGCCGGCCGCGGCCCTCACCCCGCAGCCGGCCTCGCCGGCCGCGAAGTAGCCGGTCCCTCGAAGGCGGAGCCTCCCGCGGCGCGGCACCCGCTGCCGGCCCGGCTCCCCGTCCCGGTCCGGCCGGTCAGCGGACCGTCGGTTCCGGCTCGCTCCGCTGCGGCGCCGTACGGCTGAGGAACAGCGCGAACACCGGCGGCTGGCTCTGGAGCAGCTCCAGCCGGCCGCCGTCCGCCTCCGCGAGGTCCCGGGCGACCGCGAGGCCGATCCCGGTGGAGTTGCGGCCGCTGATCGCCCGCTCGAAGATCCGGTTGCCGAGGTCCGGGGGGACGCCGGGTCCCTCGTCCGTGACCTCCAGTACGGCCTGGTTGCCGGTCACCCGGGTGCGCAGGGCGACGGTGCCGCCCCCGTGCATCAGCGCGTTCTCCACGAGGGTCGCCAGGACCTGGGAGACCGCCCCGGGGGTGCCCACGGCCCGCATCCCGGTCTTCCCGGAGCGCACGATGGCCCTCCCGGCGCTGCGGTAGGCCGGCCGCCACTCCTCCACCTGCTGCTTGACGACCTCGTCCAGGTCGAAGGGGACCGCCGAGCCGGTCCGCGGGTCCCGCGAGTTCGTCAGCAGGCGCTCCACCACGTCCGTGAGCCGCTCCACCTGGGTGAGGGCGATGGTGGCCTCCTCCCGTACGGTCTCCAGGTCGTCGGTGACCGTGATCTCCTCCAGCCGCATCGACAGGGCCGTCAGCGGGGTCCGCAGCTGGTGGGAGGCGTCCGCGGCGAGCCGGCGCTCGGCCGTGAGCATCCGGCCGATCCGCTCCGCGCTGGAGTCGAGCACGTCGGCGACCCGGTCCAGCTCGGGGACCCCGTAGCGCTTGTGCCGGGGCCGCGGGTCGCCCGATCCCAGCCGCTCGGCCGTCTCGGCGAGGTCGGTGAGCGGGGAGGCGAGCCGGTTGGCCTGGCGTACGGCGAGCAGCACGGCCGCGACGACCGCGAGCAGTGCCACCGCCCCGACCACCGCCAGGGTCCGCCCGACCTCCTTGGTGACGGTGGCGCGGGACTCCTCGACGGTCACCACCTCGCCCTGCTCCCCGCGGGCGGTGCCCCGGATGACGCTGTCGGGGATCCGGTCGCCGACCTCGACGACGGGCCGGCCGGGGATGGAGATGCGGGCGTAGGTGCCCACGTCCAGCTGCTCGGCGAGCGCGGAGGGGTCGACCGGCTTGCGCTCCAGCGCGTCCGCCTCGACGGTGCCCAGCAGCCGCAGCGCCTCGGAACCGATGCGGTCCTGGGCGCTGCTGGTGATGGTCCGGGTCTCCACGATGACGAGGGAGATCCCGAACACGGCGATCACGACGAGCACCACGGCGAGCGTGGAGTTGATCAGGCGGCGGCGCATGGCTTAGAGGATGCCCTAACGGCGAGGGCTCAGCTCTTCTCGAAGCGGAAGCCGACGCCGCGGACGGTGGCGATGTAGCGGGGGTTCGCGGCGTCGTCGCCCAGCTTCTTGCGGAGCCAGGAGATGTGCATGTCGAGGGTCTTGGTGGAGGACCACCAGGTGGTGTCCCAGACCTCGCGCATCAGCTGGTCGCGGGTGACGACCCGGCCGGCGTCGCGGACCAGGACGCGCAGCAGGTCGAACTCCTTGGCCGTGAGCTGGAGCTCTTCCTCTCCCATCCAGGCGCGGTGGGACTCGACGTCGATGCGCACGCCGTGGGTGGCGGGGGCCTGGGCGGCCTCGTTGGCGCCGCGCCGCAGCAGGGCCCGGACGCGGGCCAGCAGCTCGGCGAGCCGGAAGGGCTTGGTCACGTAGTCGTCGGCGCCGGCGTCGAGGCCGACCACCGTGTCCACCTCGTCGGCCCGGGCGGTGAGGACGAGGATGGGGAAGCCGTGGCCCTCGGCGCGCAGTCGCCGGGCCACCTCCAGGCCGTCCATGCCGGGCAGTCCGAGGTCCAGGACGACGAGGTCGACGCCGCCCTGCAGTCCGGCCTCAAGGGCGGTGGGGCCGTCCTCCCGTACCTCGACCTCGTAGCCCTCCCGGCGCAGGGCGCGGGCCAGGGGTTCCGAGATGGATGCGTCGTCCTCGGCGAGCAGTACACGCGTCATGTGGGTGATGGTAGTCCGCGGCGGCTGCGAGGAGGTGCTTGCCCGCACACCCCTCTCGAACTGGGCTTATGAACTACTAACGGCCTTCGAATATGACGAAACGGTTCCCTGAAAGCCTGTGATCCATCTCTCAAGTCCTTCCATATGGCGCAGTGTCCTGTCGTATGGTGGCGAGACGCCTGATGCACTACCCAGGGGATCTTTGTGCCGAAAAGCGAGCCAAAGACCTCAAATTCTGCTCTGGTCGGTTTCATCCGGCCCAGATGACAGTGAATGACCTGTGGGCCGGGCCCTGCACGCGATGCTGCGCGCAGGGCGTGGATCCCGGTGACTGCTGTTCCTTCGTCTCCCGAGCGGAGCCGAGACCCCAGGGCGTGGGGTGGGACACCCGTCTGCCGGTGCCGGCCACCCCCCACCGGGCGCTGAACAGCTCACGAAGCCGAGCGTCCCGAGCAAGCAAGGATCGACCATGGCTTCCAGCCTGACGAAGGACTCGGCGACCCCGGCCGCCGAGAAGACCTTCTTCGGACACCCCCGTGGCCTGGCCACTCTCTTCATGACCGAGATGTGGGAGCGGTTCAGCTTCTACGGCATGAAGGCCCTCCTCCTCGTCTACCTGCTCTCGGGTGGCCCGGATGCCAAGAAGGGCAGCCTGGCCGGTGGCATCGGGATGGACGAGGGCACGGCGATCACCGTGTTCTCCATCTACGTCTCCATGGTCTACCTGCTCGCCCTCCCGGGCGGATGGCTGGGCGACCGCGTCTGGGGTCCCCGCAAGACGGTGACGATCGCGGCCGTGACGATCATGTCCGGTCACATCATCCTCGCCCTCCCGGGCGGCGCGACCTTCTTCGTCGGCCTGGCGCTGGTGGCGCTCGGCTCCGGTCTGCTGAAGGCCAACATCTCGACGATGGTCGGCCAGCTGTACAAGGACGCGAACGACCCGCGTCGTGACGGCGGCTTCACCATCTTCTACATGGGCATCAACGCCGGCGCCTTCTTCGCGCCGCTGGTGATCGGCACCGTCGGCCAGGAAGTCAACTGGCACCTCGGCTTCGCGCTGGCCGCCGTCGGCATGGGCATCGGCCTGATCGCCTTCCTGCTCGGCACCAAGAACCTGAACCCGGTCAGCTCGGTCGTCCCCAAGCCGCTGTCGGCCGAGGAGCGCTCCGCCTGGATCCGCAAGATCGTCGCCGTCGTCGCGGCCGTGGCCGTGTTCTACACCGCCGTCGCCATGGCCGGCATGTTCACCAAGGCCTGGGCGACCATCCCGCTGACCCTGATCGGCCTGATCATCCCGACCGGTGTCCTCATCCGCATCAAGCGGGACAAGGACCTGTCGGGCACCGAGCAGTCGAAGATGACCGGCTACATCTGGTTCTTCGTCGCCGCCGCCGTCTTCTGGATGATCTACGACCAGGGTGCCTCGACCGTCCAGTCCTTCGGTGAGACCAAGGCCTCCGGCGCGCTGCTCGGCTTCGAGTTCCCCTCGTCCTGGTACCAGTCCCTGAACCCGATCTTCATCATGGCGCTGGCCCCGGTCTTCGCCTGGATCTGGGTGTGGCTGAACCGCAAGGGCAACGAGCCGTCGACGGTCGGCAAGTTCGCCGCGGGCCTGTTCTTCATCGGCGTCTCGTTCTTCTTCTTCCTGGTCCCGATCGCCCTGGCGGCGAACGGCCAGACGGTGAGCCCGATGTGGCTCGTCGGGATCTACCTGATCCAGACGGTCGGCGAGCTGTGCATCTCCCCGGTCGGCCTGTCGGTCACCACCAAGATGGCTCCGGCCAAGTACGCCTCGCAGATGATGGGCGTGTGGTTCCTGGCGGTCACCGCCGGTGACTCCGTCACCAGCCTGCTGTCCGACCCGGCCGTGTTCGGCATCGACCTCAACGGCACCGGCGCGGTGGCGATCGAGGCCACCCTGGCCGTCCTGGCCGGCGTCGCGGTCTTCATGTACCGCAAGAAGGTCAAGGCGCTCATGGGCGACGTGCGCTGACGCACGCCCCCGCGAAAGCCGCGAACGGCCCGGCACACCTCCTGGTGTGCCGGGCCGTTCCGTTGTGCGGGCGTACGGCGCGGGGCCGCCGGGACCGCGAAGCCGTACGCGCCCACCTACGGGGGACGTGCACGGCTTCGGTCACTGGCCGCCGGTGCCGGTGCCGGTGCCGGTGCCGGTGCCGGTGCGGCTAGCGGGTGCCGCGCAGGCGGCGCCAGGGGGTGAGGGTGAAGACCGCGGCTCCGAGCAGGATCACCGTGCCGGCGACGAGGGCGAGGGCCTTGACCCCGCCGGTGTTCTCGGCGCCGGTCTCGGCGAGGCCGCCCGCGGCGCCGCCGGTGCCGGAGGTCCCGGAGGTGCCGGCCGTGGTGGCGCCGGTGGCACCGCCCTGCTGGGCGGTGGTGTCCAGCTCCAGGGAGACCGCGCTGCTGGTGGCCTTGCAGGGCACGTTGATCGGGGTGGAGCCGGGGGCCATCGTGACGTCGATCGTCAGCTGGTCAGGGCTGAGCGTGGTCTTGCCCGTCTTGCCCGGCTTGTAGGTGCCGGTCATGTCGCTGAGGCTGACCGGGGCCTTGTCGGGGATCGGCTCGGCGTTGGCCGGGCCGGTGACCTTGACCGAGCCGCTGTCGGCTCCGCCCAGCTTGATGTCCATCGAGGGCTTCAGGGCTCCGGCGGGCAGGGCCATGGGGGCCGCCATGGCCCCCTTGGCGGTCTTGACCGTCAGGTCGTAGCTGCCGCCGTTCTTCTTGGCGCTGATCGTGACCGGGGTCTTGATGCCGCCCGGAACCACCGCGCCGCAGTCGTAGGCGACCTCGACGGCCTTGCCCGGGAAATCGGTCTGGCCGCCGCTGCCGCCGGTGCTGGAGCCCCCGGTCGTGGTGGAACCGCCGGTGGTGGTCGAGCCGCCCGTCGTGGTGGAACCGCCGGTGGTGGAACCGCCGGTGGTGGAACCGCCGGTGGTCGCGCCGCCGGTCGTGGTGCCGCCCGTCGTCGCGCCGCCCGTCGTCGCGCCGCCCGTCGTCGCGCCGCCGGTCGTGGTGCCGCCGGTGCCGCTGCCGGCCGCCACGTCGATGGTGGCCCCGCCGCTCACCTCACCCGTCGGCGCGCACTTCGTGACGAAGGTGCCGAAGGAGAAGGTGACCGCGACCTCGTACCGGCCGGGGGTCAGGCTGATCTTCCCCGCCTTGGTCAGCTTCAGCTTGCCCTTCATGACGGACATGACCATCGGCGCCTTCTTGGGGATCTCGGGGTTCTTCTTCTCCCCCACCACCTTCAGCTCGCCCGTGCCCCCGCCGAGCGCGATCCAGCCGGTGGGCTGGACCGCGTCCTTGGGGATCACCATCAGGTCGGTGTTGTTCGAGGCGGGCTTGACGGTCTCCCAGGACACGTCGACCTCGTCCCCGACCTTCGCCGTGGCCGGCGCCRTGATCCTGGCGGTGGTCTCGCCCTCCACCGGATCACCGCCGCCGGCCGGCGGCACGCACCTGACCTTGAACGTGGCGTCGGCGGCCTGGGCGGGCGAAGCCGCCATGGCGATACCCGCGCCGCTGAGCAGCAGCGCAACCACGGCCGCGCTCACCCTCCGTTGGGTCTTCACGAGTGTCCCTTCGTCGTCGGACTGTGATCGGACGGTGCGGATGTCTGTGGGGCGGGCGGCCGGCCCGCGCCGGGCAGCGGCTCCGGCTCCGGCTCCGGCTCCGGGGTGAACCAGGGCAGGACCGGGGCGGGGCCGGCCGGGGGCGGCCCCGCCGGCGCCCGTTCCCGTACGCCGGGGAGCCTCGGCAGCCGGGCCGTCACCGCGGAGGCCGCGTGCCGGCGGCCCCCGCCGGGCGCGGCGGTGCGCGGGCGGACCTTGTCGACGACGGCCATGCCGAGCCGGAAGAGGGCCGTCGGGATCACCAGCAGGAGCAGGGCCCAGAACAGCAGCACCCCGTACGGGCGGTCGACGCCCCACGGCTGGGTGGCCAGGACCGTGTCGCCGTACTTGAGGGAGACGGTGTAGTCGCCGTGGGCGCCGGCCGGGAGCTCCACGTCCAGTGCGACCTCGGCCTTGCCGCCGGGCGCGATGCCGCCCTTCCAGCGGGCCTCCTCCCACGTCGGGGCGAACACCCCGTGGGCGGTGCCGAGCTGGAAGACCGGATCCTTGACGGGGGCCGAGCCGAGGTTGCCGACGGTGACCCGGAACTTCCTGGCGGGCGGCGCGCCGAACCAGGTCAGCACCCCGTCGTCGCCGGTGAGGCGGACGCCGGTGAGCATCGCGAGGCGGGCGGTGCCGGATTCCGCGGGCAGTTCGGCCACCGGATGGTCGGTGATCCTCAGCGGTAGGGCGACGGTGGACTGGTCCCCGTTGACGGAGGTCACGTTCACCACGCAGGGGCACGGCTTGGGCGGGGCCACGACCGGCAGCCGGGCGGCGAAGCGGCCGTCGTCGCCGACCGCGACGGCGACCCCGTCGGCGTTGGCGCAGCTGTTGGTGCCGCCGATCATGTTCTGGCCGCAGACCAGCAGCATCACCATGGTCCTGGCCCGCCAGCCGGTCCCGTCGACGGCGAGCTCGGTGCCCTTGGCGGCCTCCTGGAGGGAGAGCGTCACGGCGGGCTTGCCGGTGTCGGCGGCGGCGGGCGCCGCGGCCGGGAGCAGGACGAGGGCGGCGAGGCAGGCGAGGGCGGCCGGCAGGGACGCGAGGCGGGCGCGGCGGCGGGCGGCTCGGGGCACGGGACCGCGGGTGCCGCCGGAGGGGCGGATGGGGCCGGATGTGCGGCCGGGGCTGGGGCTCACCTGGACGCTCCCGTCAGCTCGGGTTCCGGTGCGGGCGCCGCCGCGGGCGCGGGCGGCTCGGGGGGCCGTTCCCGGCCGGTGCGCCGGGTCCGTACGAGGAGCAGCGCGGCCGTCGCGAGCGTGCCGAGGGCGAGCAGCCCGACGCCGAGCCGCGCGGCGGTCCCCCCGGGCAGGAGCCACGCCGACCCGCGGGCGGTGGCCGGTGCGGCGCCGGGGGCGGTGACCGTGAGGGTGAGGGCGACCCGGTCGAGGGCGGGGGCGCCGGGCCAGGGCTCGCTCAGCTCGACCCGCCGGCCGGGCAGCAGCTCGACGGGCACCGCGTGGGCGCCCCGGCCGGGGACCTCGCCGAAGCGGCCCTCGGCGCGCACCGCGAGTTCCGGGGCGAGGGCCACGTTGCCGCGGTTGACCAGCGCGTACCGGATGACGGCGGAGGTGCCCGAGCCGTGCACGGCGACGTCCTCGACGGTGAGGGCGGCCAGGGCCGGGCCGCCGACGCGCAGGTGGACCCGTACCGCCGCCTCGTGGCCGGCCTCGGTGGCGACGACGGCGGCGGGGTGGTCCCCGGGCGCCGCGGCGGGCGGCACGGTGACGGTGAAGGGGACCACGGCGCGGGTGCGCGGCGGGACCTTCACGGTGGTGGCCGCGCCGAAGCTGATCCAGGAGCCGGCCGCGGCCCCGACGCCGGCCGCGGCCGGTGCGCCCTCCCCGGCCGGGCGGACCGCGAGGGCGCCGTCGGGGGTGTTGTAGGCGTCGGCGCCGCGCAGGGTGACGGTCCGTTCGCGGTCGCCGGCGTTGGCCAGGGTGAGGCGGTCCTCCAGGACGGCGCCGGCCGTGCCCGCGAGGTAGAAGTACGGGCGCGGGGTGCCGGGCCGCCCGGTGGCCGGCTC
>NZ_JBFRER010000126.1:0-22190 GCF_052114405.1 Streptomyces sp. M-16
TCTCGGCATGCCGTCCAGCGGAATCCCGCCCAGCTGGGCCGCCGCCGCGGACCGGAGCGGGGTCGACTACGTGGCCGAGGCCTCGGAGAGCGCGGCGGCCGCGGTGGTCGCCCGGATCCGGCAGGTGAAACGGCCGGGTGACATCGCCGTCACCTCGATCCACTGGGGTTCCAACTGGGGCTACCTCGTCCCCMGCGACCAGGTCCGCTTCGCGCACGCGCTCGTCGACGGAGGCACGGACGTGGTCCACGGGCATTCCTCGCACCATCCCCGGCCGCTGGAGCTGTACCGGGGAAAGCTCATCGCCTACGGCTGCGGCGACCTGGTCAACGACTACGAGGGCATCACCGGGTACGAGAACTACCGGGACGACCTGCGGCTGCTCTACTTCCCGTCGCTGGAGCCCACCGGCAGGCTCCGCGAACTGCGCATCACGCCCCTGCGGGCCCGGCGGATGCGGCTCGGGAGGGCGTCACCGAAGGACTGCCAGTGGGTTCGGGAGGTACTGGGCCGGATCAGCCGCGGTTTCGGCTCAGGCATCGCGTACGCCCCGGACGGCACCCTCACCCTCGGCGCCGACGGACCGCCCGGCCGGAAGGGCGCGGGCCGGGCCGGCATGAGCCCTCAAGGACCTCGGAGCCGCGGACGCCCTCGACGTGAACGGCGGCCGGCTCGGGCCGGATTCAGTCCTTGGCCAGCCGCACCGTGTCGCCCGTCGGTCCGCCCGCGAGGACGTCGATGCGCGCGCCGGTCGCGGGGTCGGTGAAGCTCTGCCCGGGTGCGTACACGGCCAGGTCCAGCGGTGTGCAGCCGGTGGGCGGGGTCGTGTTCGGGTTCGGGTTCGGGTTCATGATCCGCACCGGGCCCTGACCGGTCTGGGTGGCGGAGTCGACCTTGTAGATGAGGACGCCGGTGGAGCAGGCGGCCGCGTCGTTGCCCTGGGCGCGGCGGGACTCCGCCACATATGCCGTCGTCCCACCGGTCCGCAGCACAGCGATCTTGGTTCCGCCGGGCCGTTCCACCGGGGCCAGCCGTACCGTGCGGCGACCGGACGCGGTCAGGCAGGCGACCTGCTCGTCGCGGGTCCAGCCGAGCTTCCAGGAGTGCCAGCCGAGGTACTGCGGGGCGTGGCCGGCGATGTCGCCCATGACGTCCCAGCCGCCCACGTACTGGTGGGGGTAGCCGGTGAAGGAGTACAGGTCGGGCAGCCCGAAGGTATGGGCGGTCTCGTGGGCCGCGACCTTGTGGCCCCAGTGCCACATGTCCTGTCCGAAGGTGACCGCCCATTTGATGCGGGTGCCGTCGGCGGTGACGCCGGGCGTCGCCGGGTCGTACAGGTAGGTCGGCGAGAAGGGGATGGCGGTCGCCGTCCGGGCGGGGACGACGTAGACCATGTCGAAGCGAGAGAAATCCACGTACGGGTCGGCGGCCGTGATCGCGTCGCGGAGGTACTTCTCGTGGGCCTCGAACGTGAGGCCGCGCGCGAAGCCGTACGAGGTGGAGTCGGCCGGCATCCGGATCCAGCGGTGGAGTGGGGGTGTTGACCAGCCGCAGACGGCCGTAGCTCGCGCGGCCCATCCAGTCGGCGGCCGGGGCGAGGTGAGCGGCGTACGGCTCGGTGGAGCCGGTGGCCGGGGCGTCCGGGAAGTCCACGTACAGCGTGAGGGCGCGGCGGGTTCCGGTGGCGGGCTGGAACTGGGTGCGGTCCGTGTCGTGGCCCTCGTCCGTCCAGCCGGTCCGGCCGGGGAGGGCGCAGTCGGCGGCGGGGGCCGGCGGGCCGGGAGCGGCGGCCGCGGCGGGGACGGACACGCAGGAGATGAGGACGACGGCCGTGGCGAGCGGCCACAGGCGGAGCGGGTGGGTCATGTCTCTCCCGTCGGAGGCAGGTTGAGGGGAACGAGGGAGGAACCGCGAGGGCCTACGCCCGACCCGCGGCCAGGTCCATCAGGCGCGACAGCACGCGGCCACCGGAGGAGGTGAGGCCGTCGTGCTCCCATTCGTTGGTGACCCAGACCCGGGTGGCACCGACCTCGCGCGCGGTGCGCAGGGAGAGTCCGGAGTCCACCTACATGTCGTCGTGGTAGACGAGTGCGGCGAGCGGGACCCGGTTGGCAGCGAGGCGGCGAGGGTCGTACAGCGGTGGCCAGTCGGGGCGTTCGGCGAGCAGATCGGCGGCATAGGAAGGTGCGCCCACCAGTGACTACCCTCTCCGGCCCCGTTAAGGAAACCGTGGGCGCGCAGACCGCGGGTGTTCGAATTTGCTGCCCCTCGGATTTTTACGGAAATTCCGTAATTCTCTGCTTCGGCTGCCCTATGAGCTGGTAACACGATCACGACGAGCGCCGTCGGGCCAGCCTTCAGGGATCCGGCAGAGTCTCCGGCCGATCCGGCCTGAGCGTTCTCACTACAGCGTGACGGTCTCTCGGCGATGCGGCGTGAGCATCCGGTACGGTCCGCGGCATGACCGACTCGTTCGATGTGGCCCGATCTCTGACTGACGGGCTCCCCGACCGGGAGCGGGCGTGGGCGTTCATCCGCGACTTCGCGGCCTCCTGGGGTGGGTCGTCGGCTGAAGGCCACGGCACGCCGATGGCGGAATTGGCAGCGGTCGAGGCGGAGCTCGGCTTCTCTCTGCCAGCCGCGCTGCGAGAGTTCTACGCGCTCGTGGGCGGGCGGTCCGACCTGGTCGACAACCAAGATCCTCTGCTGCCACCGGCTGAACTGTTCGTGCATGACGGGGGTGGCGGCGTTCTGGTCTTTCGCAGTGAGAACCAGGGCTGCGCCTTCTGGGGTGTGCGCCTGCGTGACCTCGATCAGGACGATCCCCCGGTGTTCGTCGAGTCCCGGCACGGCTGGGTGCCGTTTATGGACCGCGTGTCCCTGGCCTGTGTCGAGCTCGTACTGAGCGAGGCGCTGTTCGGAGGTGGTGGGCGGCTGTACAACGCATGCGAGCTGCCCGCGGACCTGCTCGGTGCGGTACGCGAACGTTTCCGGCGGGTCGAGCTGCCCGAGTACCCGATGTGGACGGGCCCGGAGGATTCTCCCGCGCTCTGGTTCTCCGCGCCGGGCAAGCTGCTGCGTCAAGACGGAGTTGGCACTCACAGTTGGCTGCACGTCCGGGGGCGGACCCGGTCCGACCTGGAGGCGATCTACGAGGCCGTGCCCGGGCAGTGGGCCCTGGGATACGAAACGTCGGGCACGGATTCACTGCCCTTCTGACCCCTGGCTGCGTCATGCGGTGCGGTTCCCCAGCCGTCGTCGGCAGATCAGGGCGCAGGCCAGGGAGACGAAGGCGTCGTGGAGGTCGAGGCGCCGTTCCCAGCGCACGGCCAAGCGCTTGAACTGGTGGAGGAGGGCGAACGTCTGCTCGACGACGTAGCGGAGCTTGCCCAGGCCCTGAATGTCGGGCTGACCCTTGCGGGAGATGACTGGGAGGATGCCGCGTCGTATCAGCTCCTTGCGGTTCGGATTGCTGTCGTAGCCCTTGTCGCCGAGCAGGGCGTCGGGCCGTCTGCGGGGGTGGCCGACCCTGCCGGCGATCGATGGGATGCCGTCGACGAGGGCGAGGGTCTGGGTGACGTCGTTGACGTTGGCCGCGGTGGTGATGACCTTGAGTGGGACATCATTAGGAGGTGCTTGCTGCCGGTATTGCGGCGGTCGACCGGCGACGGGCCCGTCGCGGCACCCCCTTTTTCGCGCGCACGTGGGAGGCGTCCACGCACGCGCGGGTCCGGTCCAGTTCGCCGGCCGCGTTCAGCTCCGACAGAAATATCCGGTGCAACTGGTCGAAGACCCCAGCATCCTGCCAACGTTCCAGGCGCCGCCAGCAGGTCTGCCCGGAGCCGAAGCCCAGCTCCAACGGCAGCTGCTGCCACGGGATGCCCGTGTAGAGCACGAACAGGATGCCCTGCAAGCACAGCCGGTCAGGCACCGGCTTGGGCCCAGGAGCACGCTCGGGCCACAGCGGCAGGATCTGCTCGATCATCGTCCACAACTCGTCGTCAACGACCAACGGCTTGACACTCACGTCCTCACGAACGGCTCAATCGTCGTACTAGTCACGGCTGACCTGCACCAGCCCACGAGATCGTGTTACAGCTCTTGACAAAGCGTTACTAGTGCTGTGACCGGAAAGGTTCACCGGGTCGCAGCACTAGGTAGGGGAAGGGTTTGGTCGTGCTTGGCGGGAGGTGTCGCTACCGGTTCGGCTTGGCCGCCGGGAGCTCCCGACCCGCTCTTCCGAAAGCGCTATAGACTGCTCGGCTCCATCTGGCTGGAGGTCGTCCGAGTGCTTTCCGTACGGGTTCTTGTCGTTGTTCCGTTGGCTTTGGTTGGTTTCGCCCTCACCGGTTGTTCGGCCGTCTGGGGCTGTACCGACCGGATGGCGGAGCGCGCTGAAGCTGGGGCCTCGGTTCAGGTCGTGGACACGTCCGAGCGGCCTATCGGGGTTACGGTCAAGGTCGTTGAGTGGCGACTCGAGCCCCATCCGCAGACGCCCTACGAGGGGAATCTGGCGCACTTCCACTACCGTTTTGACGGCGTTGCCGAGGGGGCGACCGGGCCTGCGGTGCAGGCCTGCGCGGTCGACGAAAAGCGTGTGGCGTTGATGTGCAAGACGATCTATTCGTCCACTGCGTGGTCCAAGCCAGACGGAACCCGCACGGGCGACGACTGGCTTACCGTCGAGCACCCTGAGCGGGTTGCCGGAGTGCTTCTGATCCCCAACAATCAGTCCGAAGGCGGGCGTTCGTGTGCGCAAGACGCGAAAGACGGTGGCGGGGTGCACCCTCCGACAACGGCGTCGGTAGGGGACCAGCTCTAGTTGACCGAGGCCAGCGATACTGGGTCTCGATCTAGTGCTGACCGGGAAGGTTCGCCGGGTTGAGCGGTCAGGCCGTGGAGGGTAGGGGTCTGCCGCCCCAGCGGATGCCTCTTTCGCTGCGGATGCGGGCGCGTTCGCGTCGTTGGGCGGCGAGGACGTCGGGGTGGCGTGCGTTCTTGTTGCGCCAGCGCAGGTAGGCGTGCAGGGCCCGGGTCTGGACGGTGTGGTTGGGGTGGTGCGAGTTGGCCAGGGTGAACTGCCGTAGCGGTCCGAAGTGGGCTTCGATCGGGTTGGCCCAGGAGGCGTAGGTCGGGGTGAAGCACAGCTCGACCTTGTTGCGAGCCGCCCACCTGCGGATTTTCCAGTTGAGGTGGGCGGAGAGGTTGTCGAGGATCACGTAGATCGGGGCGCCGTCCGGGCGGGCGGCACGGATCGTTCTCAACGCGGTCCAGGTGTGGTAGATGCCCTTGCGACGCCGGTTGATCCCCCACATCTGGTCGTCGCCGACCGAGTAGCAGCCGTGGAAGTAGGTGATGCCGTGGGTGCGCCGGTAGGTGGCCGGCAGGCGGTCGGGCCGGGTCTGCTCGGCCCAGCAGGAGCCGGCGGTGGGGCGGATTCCCAAAGGCCCGAACTCGTCGAACGCGAACGTGCGGTCCGGCCGCTCGTTGATCGCGTACTCGATCCGGGCGAGCTTCGCGTCGAAGGCCTCATCCGGGGACTCCTTCCAGGTCTTCGTGCGCTGGAAGGAGATCCCGCGGCGGGCCAGTAAGCACCGCAGTGCCTCCCGGCCGATCCGGACGGGCCGGGCAGTGTTCCTGCGCAGGTGATCGGCGAGCTTTCGGATCGACCAGCGGGTGAAGGGCTTGCCAAGCACGGTCGGACGAGTAGTGGCCGTCTGGACGACGAAGTCCTCGTCGTCACGATCGAGAAGGCGGGGACGGCCTCCCGCCCACCGAGGGTTCAGGCATGCGAGCCCGATCTCGTTGAACGTGTGGATCACATCGCGGACGGTGTCCTCGTCCGCCTGGACCAGGCGGGCTATGACCGGGACCGTGCTGCCGCCGGCCGAAGCCAGGAGCATCATCGCCCGCCGGAACCGCACCGAACTCGTGCTGCCCCGCCGGACGATGTGCTGGAGTCTCTGGCCCTCCTGCTCCGTCAGCCCGCGAACCCGGACCGGTTTCGCCATCCCGCCTCCCCATGCTGCTTGGAGAACTCGTTTCCAACCAGCACCAGGAACAACCCGGCGAACCTTCCCGGTCACAGCACTAGGCGAGTTCGGCCATCATGCGGCGTCCGTAGGACTTGCTGATTTTGACGACGGTCATGAGCATGCCGATGAGGAGGACGACGGAGAGGACGGGGACGAGGTCGACGGGGAGGGTGTAGGCCATGAGGATGCGGGCGGCGGAGTCGATGAGGAAGGCGGCGCCCCAGGCGATGGACATCCAGCGCATGACGTTGCGGAAGCGGGCGTGGTTGTCCCAGTTGGAGTGCCAGGTCCGGGCGGTCTCTTCGGGCAGCATCTTGATCATGGTGGTGAACATGAAGGGCCGCTTGGCGAACAGGGTGGCGATCATCCACAGGCCGAGAAGGCCGGTGAGGTAGCTTTCGCGGGCGAGCAGGAGGCGGGCGTCACCGGTGACCAGTGTGATGGCGGTGCCGGCGGCCATCACGCTCAGGGTGAAGAGCGTGACGGTCGAGACGCGGCGTTCGGTGGCCACCTTGTAGACCAGCTGGGCCAGGGGCAGAGCGCCGCTGATGAGGAGGGACAACCACTGCCCCAGACCGGCCCCGCGCAGCCCGTAGTAGAGGCCCAGGGGGACACCGACCTCCATGAACGCGGTTCGGATCAGATCCGCCTTCGGGTCCTTCCCCTCGGCCTTCGTCTCGGTCTGCTGCTGTTCGGTCTGCTCCTGGTCCATCGTCGTCACCGTCTGACTCCCTCACCCGTGCCCTGGTCCTTGCCCGGACCGTGCGGCCCGCCTTCTGAACACGAAACTACGGGCCGGACCCAGGGCGCCGGAATGGAGTTGCGAGCACACCCGTAGTGCAGAAAACTCCACCCCCGGGCGATCGCCCCTCAGTTCCGCTGGGCGTTCAGGTACGCAAGCACCGCCAGCACCCGCCGGTTGTCGCTGTTGTCCTGCGTCAGCTCCAGCTTGGTGAAGATGCTCGCCGAATGCTTGCTGACAGCGCTGTCGCTCAGGTGCAGCTCCTGCGCGATCCCCGCGTTGGACCTCCCCTCCGCCATCAACCCCAGCACCTGGAGCTCACGCCCGGTCAACGAGCGCAACGGGCCGCCGTGCTCGCCCCGCGCCACCAGCTTGGAGATCACCTCAGGGTCCATCGCCGTCCCGCCGCCCGCCACACGGCGCAGCGCGTCGACGAACTCCTCGTCGCTGAAGACGCGGTCCTTGAGCAGGTACCCGATCCCGCCCCGCCCGTCGGCCAGCAGTTCGCGCGCGTACAACTGCTCCACGTGCTGCGACAGGACCAGCACGGGCAGCCCCGGAATCTCCCGGCGGGCCGCCAGCGCCGCCTGCAGCCCCTCGTCGGTGAACGTGGGCGGCAGCCGCACGTCGACCACGGCGATGTCCGGCTGGTGCCGCGTCAAGGCCCGCGACAGCTCCGGTCCGTTGTCGACGGCCGCGACGACCTCGAACTCGTACGACTCCAGCAGCCGCACCATTCCCTCCCTCAGGAGGAACTGGTCCTCGGCGAGGACAACACGCATGGCAGCTCCATGGTCACGAGTGTCGGGCCGCCCACCGGGCTGCTCACGAACAGGTCTCCGTCGAATGTACCCAGCCGGCGGCGCACGCCGGCGAGGCCCGTGCCCTTGGCCGTATCGGCCCCTCCCCGGCCGTCGTCGCCCACCGTCATCCGCAGCACCCCGTCGGAGTGCCGCAGATCGATGCGCACCTGTGAGGCCCCGGAATGCTTGGCGGCGTTCGCGAGCACCTCGCACACCGCGAAGTACGCGCACGCCTCCACCGGTGCCTCGAGGCGGCCGGGAACGTCCACCGTCACCTCGACGTCCAGCGGGTAGTCCAGCGCCACCGCGCGGACCGCGTCGCCCACGCCCCGTTCCGCGAGGACCGGTGGGTGGATGCCCCGCACCAGGTCCCGCAGCTGGGCCAGGGCCGTCGACGACTGCCGGCGGGCCTCGGCCACCAGCTCGCGCAGCTCCGGAGCCTCCTCCCCCAGCCGCCGCTCCACCACCCGCAACGTCATCCCGATCGCCACCAGCGTCACCTGGGCCCCGTCGTGCAGGTCCCGTTCGATGCGGCGGAGTTCGGCGGCCTGTACCCCGGTGGCGTCCGCCCGGGTCTCCGTCAGCCGCTCCACGCGCCGGGCCAGCTGTGCGTGCCGGGTCGGCCGCAGCAGCAGCAGCGCGAAGCGGGCGTGCGCCCGCAGCGCGTACGGCGCCACCCACGACACCGCCGCCACCAGCAGCGCGCCCACCGCGACCGCCGCCCAAGGGACGCCCGCGAGGGCCCCGCCCACGGGCAGCCGACGCAGCGCCGTGTCCCAGAAGCTGTACGGGCCCGACCCGTCCGTCACCAGGTCCAGCACTCCGGGCACGACGAGCCCGAAGACCGAGAACCCGACGACGACCAGCGGCACCGCCAACAGCACGGCGGTCACAAGCGGATTGACCGCCGACCACAGCAGGTCCCGCCACACCGCCGGATCACCCGAGGTGTGACGCATCAGCTGCAACTGCCGCACCAGATAGGGGGTCCGGTACAGCCGCCGCCCGTACTGGTAGTAGCCGTCCGCCCCGCGCCGCACCGGCTCCGGAGCTGGCAGATAGGGCGCCTGGATCTCCACGCCCAGCCAGTCCCCGGCCAGCCGCCGGCTCAGCACGACAAAGCGGCGGCCGAACCCCACGGCCTTCGGGAAGAGCAGCACCAGCCCGGTGCACACCCCGACCACCAGCGCCACCACCTGGACGACGGCCAGCACCGCGCCGGCCGGCGACAGCAGTGACAGGAAGACCCCGGCGCCCAGCATCCGCAGACGCCGGCCCAGCGCACCCCCGTCGGACACCACCGTCGGCGCGACCCGGCGGGCCAGCAGGAGCCGCGTCCAACACCCGTGCACCCACAGCACCAGCGGTCCGACCGTCAGCCCCGTCGCGAGCGACACCAGCCCGACCCCGGCCCCCACCACCGCACCGGCCCACGCCGTCCCCGGCAGGCTGACCCCGTCGGCCGCCCGGCACAGGGCCGCGACCACCGCGTACAGACCACCGGCCACCAACACCACGGGCAGCGAAGCCACCGGAGCCCCGACGAACGGGTCGAACAGCAGGAAGGCCAGGTCCCGTCTCGTCGCCGGATCCCGCCGCACCTGCCGCACCCGCCTGCGACGCACCGCCGAGCCGAACGAGGCGTACAGCTGCCTGCCGTCGCGGTACAGCCCGCTGTCACGCTGCCGGGGTTCCGGCGGCTCGGGCAGGTAGGGATCGTCGACGGGCACCTCCGACCACCGGCCGGCCAGCTCGCGCCGCAACCGGGGCAGACGCCGGAACAGGTCCAGCGGACCCGCCGCGCCGACCCCCACCGCAACCGCAGCCGGCAGCAGGGCCAGTAGCCCCAGCAGACCCAAGGCCGCGAGCGCCGCGCCGCGCAGCGCCACCATCACGTGCGCCCGCAGGGTTGTCTGGACGCCGACCGCTCCGGTCGGCGCCTCACGTCGTAGTTCCCGGGAGTTCGGAGCGAGCACCGGCCCAGTTTCCCACGACCCGTTCGAGCGCCGATCGTGCCGTTCTCGTGCGGGGTGCAGTACCCACCCGGAGCGCGGGTGGCCGACGATGCTTTTCCTCATGTGGCGTGACGCCCAGTCATGGATGTAGCGGCTCCCCGGTACGAAGGCCTGGATCAGCGCTCACCGGCCCCCAGCGTCAATGTCTACGTAGGCAACGGGGGGTGCCTCTATGTTCTTCGTCAAGCGTGTGGGCAGCCCCGGCCCGGGGTTCGATCTCTTCGTGGGGCATGAGACTGTCTGGTCGTGCCAGAGATGATGAGTGGGTTGGAGGCGGCCTTGGCTGAGGCGTCGTCTCCTTCATGGGCGCAACGTGTTCGTGCCGGGCGCGACCTTGCTTCCTTCGTTGATGTTCCTGAGGCTGCGGAGGTGCTGGTGGGGCTGCTGCTGGACGTCGAGGACACGGCGGTGACCCGGCAGACGGCAGAGGCCCTGGCCCGGGTGGGGACGGTTGCCGCTGTAAGGCTCATTGCTCTCGCGGTTGCCGAGGCTGACGACAACCAGGCTGACTGGCTGCAGACCGGGGTGCATGACGCGCTCGTGGGAGCGGACGGTGTGCCGAACGTCGCAGCGGCCTGCGCGAACCTCGCCCGGGACCAGGAAGACGCTGTCCGGCGGGCTGCCGCCGATATCTCGGCGTGGGCAGACGACACAAGGCGTTGATATGAATCGACCTGCCTGTGGGCTGGTTCACGCAGCCGTCGCTTGGGGGAGGCGGGGTTCGTAGAAGGTTCCGTCTCTGAGCATGGCGAACAGGACGCTGGGTTTTGCCGCGGGCGCGTTGCTTGTCGTAGTAGGTGCGGGAGGCAGCGTCGGCGTTCATGCAGGCGAAAGCGGAGAGGAACATGGCGCGTTTGAGCTGCCGGTTTCCGCCTCGGGGGGGGGGGGGCGTGTTCGCCGTGGATCGATGTGCCGGACGATTTCGTGGTGGGGGCGAGGCCGGCGTAGGAGGCGAGGTGGGCGGCGCTGGGGAACCCGGTGCCGTCGCCGACGGTGACCAGCAGGACGGCGGCGGTCCTGACGCCGACGCCGGGCATCGAGGTCAGGACCTTGGAAAGAGGGTGGGCCTCCAGCAGGGCGTTGATCTGGGCTTCCAGTGCCCGGCGCTGTTCGTGGACGGCCGCGAGGGAGCGGGCCAGGGACGGGATCACGGTGTCGAGCGTGCCGGTCCCGGGCACGACGACGGTCTGCTCGTCCAGGGCGGTAAAGACGTCGTCGATCAGCAGGTTGGCCATGCGTGGGGCCTTGGGCCGGATGAGCTCGACGAGGCGTCGGCGGCCGGCCTTTCGCAGGGCGGCCGGAGATCCGTAGCGTTCCAGCAGCCAGGTGACGGCCTGGTGATCGAGACGGGGGCCCAGGACGCGTTCGAGGCTGGGGTGGAACTGGGTGAGCAGGCCGCGTATCCGGTTGCTGGTGCGGGTGGCCTCGGCGGCGAGGTCCTGGTCGAAGCCGGTCAGCACGGTGAGCTCGGCGGTGATCTCGTCGGTCAGCTCCAGCGAGCGCAGCGCGTGGGGCAGGGTGCGGGCGGCGTCCGCGATGACCGCGGCGTCCTTCGCGTCGGTCTTCGCCTCACCGGGGTAGAGATCGGCGATCCGGCGCATGGCCAGGCCCGGCAGGTAGGCGACCTTGCAGCCGGCGTGCCGGGCGATGGTCAGGGGCAGGGCGCCGATGGAGGCGGGCTGGTCCGCGATCACCAGCACGGTGCCGAACTTCGCGGCCAGCTTGTCGAAGACGGCCCGCAGCTTCGGCTCGTTGTTGGGCAGCTGCTTGTCGAAGACCTTCTTGCCGGCCGGAGTCAGTCCGTGCCCGTGATGGGCACTCTTGCCGACGTCCAGGCCGAGGAACACGCCCACGTCTTCGGTGTCGAACATYGCGCCCCTCCCAGGGAGTTGAACGTGCCGGCCTCGGCGGTGGTGTCGTGCTCGCGCATCCACGTTATGCAGACCTGCCGTCCGCGAGCTGTCCGGCATTGCGCCGGACCGGACGGTGGCCGGACCTCTCATCAGCGTCTCCGACGGCACCTTCCGGGCCCGGTGACACCACCCCCCAGGTCATCCGTTCGACAGGGGGACACAGTCATGCCGGGCCCGGAGGCCAGCGGCCCTCTTGCAGGGCCGCGGAAAACATAACGGGGGCGGAAGGCCAGGTCTTCGTAGGTAAGGAGGCGGCTGACCTGGCCGCCTCCCAGACCTCGGCCTAGGTGGCCGCCGGCATCCGGATGCCGCTGGCCGCGCCCTCCCAGAAGCTCTGGGACCCCTGCCCGTCGCAGGCCGCCTGGCCGCAGTTCCAGGCCCTCGCCGGCCGCCTGGCCCCCTGACCCCGACCGGTGGGCGGTCACGGGCGTCCGCGGGGCGGGGGCGGAGGTCCGCACTCCGCAACAACGGGATCCCGGCCCGGTGACGAACCGCGTCCGGCCGTCGCCCCGGCTGGATCCCGGGGGTTACGGTGCGGCGACGCCGGAATCCGGGAGAGGGAGAAGACCATGAGAGCGGTTCGGAGGCAGGCGGCCATGGCCGCCCTGGCGGTGTGCGGCGTGCTGGCGCTCACCGCCTGTCAGAACGGTGACGACCTGGCCGCGCCGGACGCGAAGCCCACCGCGGCCGCACCGGCCCCGCCCACCGCCAGCGCCACGGTCGCCGTGCCGGCCCTTCGAAGACCGGCGCGGCGGCCAAGCCCTCGGCGACCGCCACCCCGGCGGGGAAGAATCCACCCGCCCCGGCCCCGCCCCCCGCGCCGACCTGCGGCGCCGACCACAGGATGCCGGTCTCGCCCGACACGATTGCCGTGCACCGCTACACGCCCGAGGGCGGTGTGACCAGTCTCATAGTCCAGCACGGCACGTACGGCTGCCCCGGGCGCTTCGAACCGTCGGGCGCGTGGACGTACCTCCCGATCGCGGAGACGGCCAAGATCACCGCGACGGCGCCGATCCTCGGGCCCTCCACGGTGACCGGCAAGCCCATCTCCACCAGCGAGCTGACCGGGTGGCTGGACACCCACCCGGACAAGGGCCTGCCCTTCCGCTACCACCTGAACGCGGCGGGGGTCATCGACACCCTCGACGAGATCTACGTCAAGTAGCACGCCGAGCGCCCCCGGGCTGCTACCAGATGGAGTCGACCCACTCCGGGTGGTCGATGAACGGGTTGCGGTTGTGCTGGTAGGTGTCGAATATGACCTGGTTGCGGCGCTGCTCGAAGGCGTCCGGCAGGTCCATCTGGTTCCACTGCTTCAGCAGGCTGATGCGGCCGAAGAGGGGGGCGGTGCCGTTGTTGACCTTGTCGTTCATCTCCAGGTCCGGGAAGCCGTCGCCGCCGTCGTAGCGCACGGCCATGTAGAGCAGCATCCGGCGGACGTTGGTCAGCCACTGCCCCACCGCCCGCTGTCCACCCTGGCTGCGCTGTGCACGGCCCTGGACTGTGCTCCTGGAGATCTCCGGCGGCCAGGCAGCCGTCGATGAGCTGAGGTCGGTAATGGATCTTCCGTAAGCCGCGCCTGACCGTCCGCACGAGGTGGTCCGGGTCGGCGAAGGCGACGTTGGCCAGGAATCCGCGTCGCAGGAGCGACCAGATGCCCTCGACCCGGTACACGCCGACGGAAGCCGCTGCCCCCGCACCGGTAAGGGCCGCCACACCCAGCGCCCGCCCGACCCGCGCTGCCCGGGACGCACCACGTACGTGGCGACCTGCCGCCTCTGCGAGTGGGAAAGGGAAGTTCGATGCGAGCGACGGTGTACCGGGAAGCACGAAACTGCGGACGGATCAGGGCGACAGCGTTTTGGTCATGGACCGGTACACGGGTGCGCCGTCCCAGGGCTGGGTGAGGCCCACGAGTTGGTAGCCAAGGCGTTCGTACCAGGCGGCGGCCGGGGCTTCGGGCCGGACGGCGAGGGCGACCCGCTCGGCCCCCTTCGCCTCGCGCAGCAGGGCGGCGTGCAGGGTCCTGCCGACACCTGTGCCGCGCAGGTGGGCGAGGACGGCGAGTTCCATCACGACGAAGGTGCGGTGCCCGTCTTCGCGGGTGAATCCGTCCGGCAGGAGGGTCCCGTCGGTGAATCCCTCCCACCATCTGGTACCCGATGAGAGCGGCAGGCCGTAGGCGAACCCGACGAGCTCGCCGTGCTCGCGTGCGGTGATCAGCCGGAACCCGGGTGTCGTGTGCTCGTGCTGGTAGCGCTCCAGGAACCCGGCGACGTCGCGGGGCCCTTCGAGGTACGGGGGTTCGGCGAACACGGCCTCGTAGAGGGGGGCGAGGTCGTCCAGCTCGCGTCCGGCGGCGGCAGGGTCGGTGACGGTGGCGTATTGCACGGGACTCCTCATCGGGTGGGGCGAACGCGGTCGAGTTCGCGGCGGGCGGCGGCCAGTCCTTCCCGTGCCCGCCCCGAGCTGACTTCGGTGAGCAGGGCTTCGCCCTGCTCGATGTGGTGGACTGCCTCGTCCGCCTCCCCGGAGCGCGCCAGTGCCCCGGCGAGCCCGTCCCGCTGCAATGCCTCGTTGCGGGCGTAGGCAGCCTCCTGGCGCTCCAGGGAGCGGCGCAGCCACGACACCGCAGCACGGTGGTGTCCGGCCGCGGTGAACAGCTCCGCCTGCGCGCTGGCCAACTCTGCCGGGCCATGAAAGAGGGTCCAGTCCGGTGCCGGCCGTGACCCCTGGTCCTTTTCGTACAGGCGGGCCGCGCCCGCCAGCGTTGAGCGTGCCGACGCCGAGTCGCCCAGCATCGCCAGTGTCCGAGCTTCCCGGGTGGCGAGGATGGACAGCAGCGACGGCGGCGCCCCCGGTGCGGCGAGGGCGGCGGCCCGCCGGGCGTGGTCGAGTGATGAGGCGTAGCTGACGGCCGATCGTCTCGGGGTAGGACCCGGTGTCGAAGAGGCGCCGGACACGGGCAAGGTGGGCGGCGGCGAGCGGGCCGACGGTGGCCCCGCCGAACCGGTCATCCAGCCCGTACAGGGAGGCGAGACTCTGCCGCAGGTCGGTGACGGTGTCCGTGCCGAGACGGGGCGCGTCGTGGGCGGCGGCCGACGCCGAGCCGATTCCGGCCGCGCCGAGGGCGAGGCCGCCCGCGGCGGCCAGGATGGTGCGGCGGTCCTGCATCGGATCAGGCCTCTCGCGCAGTTCGGGGATCGGGTCCAGTACCGGCACGGYGGCCGGAGCGGAGTTGCGGCGGTGCTCCGGCACCCGGAAACCCAGCCTGTTCCAGAGGTACGCCGAGCATCGCCTCTAAGACGCGCTGCCGGCCCGGCTGCGGGCACGGCGCCACCGGCGGACCTGCCGGTCGGTGACGTCCTCGCGCTCACCGATGCGCGATGCGACGGCCGCGTACACGCGGATGAATGCGGTCGGGCTGTGCCACCCGAACCCGTCGGCCAGGTCCGCGAACACCGATAGCTCAGCCGGTTGTGACATGACGCCCCCTCGCGCTTGCTGGTTCCCTCCTCGCACGGTAGGGCCACCGGGCCCGGACTTTCACGCATACCAGAGAGAGGAACGTCCGCCTGAAAGTCCGGCATAACCCGCGCCGCGCCTTGCCGGTCACCGGTTGACTACCCGCAGCACATCCCCCCGGGGAGTGCGTCCCGGCCTACCAACGGGGCGCACTCCCACCCCACGCCGGCTGGCAGGAGGCACGGACGTGATCAGGGAGGACGCGAACGTGCGGCTCAGGGAGGACCCCGGACACCGCCTGCTGGGGCGGGAGGTCATCCACCCCGCCACGGAGCGCACCGGCACCGTGGGCAGCGTGTACATCCGCACCTCCAAGCCCACCGGCAACGAGGTCGGCCGGACCGCGCACATGCGCCCCCTCGACCGGTCGGGCCGCGAGTGGACCGCCGACCCCCGCGAGCTCAAGCCGTTTCGCCACCTCACCCCGGATGCGCCCGCAGGTGCCCGGTGAGCGCGCACCGCGCCGAGGTCGGCGACCAAGTGAAGGACACCACCGGACAGGGCGCGATCGTCACCGACATCAAGGCCGGCACCACGTGGGTGCTGCGCCCCGTCTACGGCGGCACCTCCCGCCACTGGGAGACCAGCGACCCCGACACCCTCACCGTGGTCCGGCGCAGGGCCGACCGGATCACCGACCCCTGAGACTCCCCGCGGCGGGGTCGCGGCCGACGCCCAGCGACGTTCAGGCACCCCCGCGGGGTCGCATCATTCCGGCCAGCCAACCGGCCCGGCCGGTACCGCACCACCGACGAGAGGAGTACCGCCATGGCCAACAACACCGGGAGTGGTGGCAGCAGCGGAGGAAGCGGAGGCGGCAGCCACGGCGGCGGGTCCGCGCCGATCTCCACCCCGCCCCCGCCGCCCCCGTCCAACCCCGACACCAGCACGCCCCCGATGGCGGGAAGCACGGCAAGTAGATGACCGCCACCACCGCCCACCAGGAGCGCGCCCCAGCCGTACTGAGCTGGGGCGCTGCCTCATGAAATCCGGCGCCCTCGCCTCCGACTGGGCACCAGCCTTCGCGGCCGTCGACCGCGCGGCCTTCCTGCCCGCCCTGATGCGGCCTTTCCTCCCATCCGACCCGCAGCGGCCCGGCGACTGCGCGGCGGCCCGCACCATCACCGTGGACCGGCACACCGACCCCGACGCCTGGTACGGATACGCCGACAGCGATCTGTCGGTGGTCACGCAATGGGACGACGGCGCCCACCGTGGCAAGCAGCCGGGCCGGGTGCCTACTTCATCCAGCTCTCAGCCCTCCGTCGTTTTCGCGCTGCTCGCCGCCGTGGATGCCGATGCCGGGATGCGGGTGCTGGACGCGGGCACCGGCACCGGCGAGACGGCCGCGCTCCTCGCCCACCGATGCGGCGCCGCCAACATCACCGCCATCGACGTGGACCCGGCGGTCTCGGCGGCCGCGCGGGAGCGCCTGTGCACCCTCGGCCTCTACGCCGAGGCCGTCACCGGCGAGGCCCTCGCCGGCCACCCGGACCGCGGCCCCTATGACCGGCTGCTGTGCACCTTCGGCGTGCGCAGCATCCCGCGAGCATGGATGGAGCAGGTCAGGTCCGAAGGTGTCATCGTTGCCACGTACGGAACGCACTACAGCAGCCGCGACGCCGTTGCCCGCCTCACCGTCCGGTCCGCCGGCACCGCGTCCGGTCCGTTCCTTGCCGGGGTGGAGTTCATGAAAGCGCGGTCGCACCGCACGGTGTGGCCCGATGCCGAGAAGTATGTGAAGCAGTGGCCGGCCTCGACCGACACCGCCGTGCAGCCCGACCAACTCGCCAACGCCCATCACGCCATCAGCCTGACCGTGCCCCACGTCGCACACACCACCCACACCGAACCCGACGGTTCCCCAGCCGCATGGTGGTACAGCCTCATCGACCGGTCGTGGGCAGCCGTACGGTGGCCGGAGGAGTACGGGCCGGGCGTCGTCTACCAGCACGGCCCGCGGCGCCTTTGGGGCGCGGTAGAGGCCGCCCACGGGTGGTGGGAGACGCAGGGCTGTCCGGCCCTTGACCGCTTCGGTCTTACCGCGGGCCCCGACGGGAGACACCATGGATGGACGACCCCGGGAACCTGCTGCCCGGGGCCCGCTGGCGATAGGAGGAGCGACGTGGACGCCGACAAGGAACCGCTCGCTGCGTGGGCCGACCGCCGTGACCGCCGACGCGAGTCCGACCGACAGATCACAGGCCGCCGCCGGGCCGAGCCCCTGGACCCCGACGCCCGGGGCCGAGCCGCTCACCTTGCCCCCGAAGGCCCCCGCGTCCTCCTCGAACTGGACGGCACATCCGGTGAGTGGGTACCGGTCGGCGTTGCCGAGAACGCTGTCCAGGCCTCCCGCTTCCTCAGCGGCTGACGCCAGTCTGACGACCAGGATCGACCGCTCGTGCGAGCCAGCAGGCCCCGTTGACGACCCTGGCTTAGTGGGTACGTCGTAAGTCCTTCGGGGGTTGACTTCGAGGTTGGGCGCCGGCGTGCTTGTGGCCAGGTGGCCAGGTGGCCAGGTGGATCCGGCATGCGGTGTCGAGGGCGTTCTCGGGGATGCCGCTGGGACTGCTGGCAGGCAGGAGGGCGTCTGATCGAGGGCGGGCTGGCTCGTCCCGGGCCCGCCTTGTCCCGGCCGCGCCCGGGACGGGACGGCGGGGGATGTGGCCTCAGTGGTCAGGCGGGCTGTGCTTCGAGGAACGCGAGGGCCCTGGCCACGAACTCGTCGTGGAACTGGAAGATTCCGCCGTGCCCGGCGTCCGGGTAGAGGGGGACGAGTTCGCCCCGGGGCAGCCGTGCGGCGAGGTTGAGGGTGTTCTCGCTCGGCACCATCCGGTCGCTCTCGCCGTTGGCCACCAGGACTGGCTGGCGGATGCGGGACAGGTCGGCCGGCGGCTGGAGGCCCCACCGGTGGATGGCCTTCAGTTGGGCGCGGAACGACGTCAGCGAGATGGCTTTGTCGCGACGGTCCGTGCGCTCCTTCAGCCGTTCCAGGAAGGCGCGTGCTTCGCGTCGGCCGTGTTCGGTGTCGGTGAAGAAGAGGAACTGCTTGGGGTCCTTGCGGGTCAGGAAGCCCTTCAGGATGTCCCGGAGGGTGAGTGCGGTGACCCTGTCGATGCCGGGGCCTCCGGCGGGGCCGGTGCCCGCGAGGATGACCTTGCGCACCAGCTGCGGTTCCTCGGCTGCGATGACCTGGGCGATGAAGCCGCCCATCGACAGGCCGAGCAGGTCGACGTGCTCGAAGCCCAGGGTTCGGATGAACAGCACCGCGTCGCGGGCCATCGCTTCGATGGTGTCGGGGGTAGAACCGCCCGACGCGCCGACTCCGCGGTTGTCGAAGGTGATCACCCGGCGCCGGGCGGCGAGTCCGTCGACGAGGCGGGGGTCCCAGTTGTCCAGGACTGCGGTCAGGTGGTGGAGCAGGATCAGCGGTACGCCGTCTCCTTCCGGGCCGAGCTGCCGGTAGACAAAGTCGACGCCGCGCACGGACACCGAACGGGTCGGCACGTCCTTGTACGACGACGGGGCGGGCGTGGGGTTGGGGGTGGCGGAACTGCGCGGTGCGCTCATGATCGGTTCCTGGGGGGTGTGGAAGGCAGGGGGGTGGGAGGCGGGATCCTCTCGCTGCCCGGGGCCTGTCGGGGGTGTGGTGGGCGGGTGCCGGCCCTCACGCCGTCGCAATGACGACCTTGCCGGCCTTGGCGCGGCCCTTCTCGGCGTACTCCATGGCTTCGAGGGTCTGCTCGAAGGGGAAGACACGGTCGACGACGGGGCGGATCTCTCCGGCCTCGATGAGCGGGGTGAGTGCGCGCAGCTGGTCGCCGCTGGCCTTCATGAACAGGAAGGAGTAGGTCACGCCTTGGCGCTTGGCGTGGCGTCGGGTCTTGAAGCTCAGCGCGTTCATCGCCTGCCGCAGGACCGGGTTCGCGCCGAGCTCGCGGGCGAAGTCCGCGTCGGGGGGCCCGGCGATGCTGATGACCTTCCCGCCCGGCTTGAGGGCCCTCAGCGACTTGTCCAGGGTCTTGCCGCCGAGGGTGTCCAGGACGACGTCGTAGCCGTCCAGGAGCTCCTCGAAGTCCTGGGTGCGGTAGTCGATGACGACGTCCGCGCCCAGTTCCTGGACCAGGGCGGCGTTGGCCGCGCTCGCGGTGGTGGCCACATGTGCGCCCAAGTGCCTGGCCAATTGGAGGGCGACGGTGCCCACTCCGCCGGAGCCGGCGTGGATCAGGACTTTCTGGCCCACCTGGACCTGTGCCCTCTCGACCAGCGCCTGCCATGAGGTGAGGGCTACCAGGGGAAGGGAGGCGGCCTCCGCCATGGTGAGGGTGGCCGGCTTGTGTGCCAGGTCGTTCTGATGGACGGCGATGAGTTCGGCGAAGGTGCCGATGCGGTCCTTGTCGGGCCGGGCATAGACCTCGTCACCCACCGCGAACCGGGTGACGGCCGAGCCGACCTCGACCACCACTCCGGCGAGGTCGTTGCCCAGCACGAGAGGGAGGCGGTACGGGAGGATCATCCTGAAGGCACCGTCGCGGATCTTGAAGTCCAGCGGGTTGACGCTCGCCGCATGGATCTTGACCAGCACGTCGTCGGCGCCCGGCTCCGGATCGGGCATCTCGGCGGCGCGCACCGCGGACTGGTCACCGTACTTCTCGATCAAGTAGGCCTTCATCACTGTCTCCCTGTCTCGTCCGCACAGGGACGGGATCTCCGCTCGTTTCGGGCTGCCCCGGTACGAGATACTTTCTGGTATTCACTGCTGGTTCATGACGCCCTACGCCGATGCGGCGGGCGCGCCTCACGCTGCGTTCGGCGATGCGGCCAGGCTCCGCTTCACGTGCCGGGTGGTCTCGTCGGCGAGGATCTCGGGCAGTCCCCGCTCGATGCCGGCCAGGGCCTGGGCGGCGACCTCGGCGGGGTTGGTCTTCTGGTCGGCGGCAACGCCGACGGCCATGTCCGTGTCCATGTATCCGACGTGCAGCGCCGAGACGGTGATGTCCCGGGGCGCCAGCTCCTCCCGGACCGCGCCGGTCAGCGCCCATGCCGCGGCCTTCGCCGCGGCGTAGGCGCCGAGGTCGGCCGGATGCAGCCAGGACAGGACCGACAGCACGTTGAGCACGGTGCCGCCGCCGTTGGACTCGATGACCGGGGCGAAAGCCCGTGTCACGGCGAGCGGGCCGAAGAAGTTCACCTCCATCTCCAAGCGCACCATGTCCGGGCTGCCCGTCATCAGGGGCGTTCCGGTGGAGATGCCCGCGTTGTTGACCAGCAGCGTCGCGTCGGAGGCGGTGCGAGCCGCGGCCCGGATCGACTCCGCGTCCGTCACGTCGAGCCGCAGCGGGATGACACCCGGAAGGTCCACCGTTTCGGGGCGACGGGCCGCCGCGTACACCTTGGCCCCGTGTTCCACGAGCTGGGCGGCCAGGTGCCGCCCGAGCCCCCGATTGGCGCCGGTGACCACTGCTACCGCGTCCTTCAGTTCCATGCCCACTCCCAACGCCACGGCCGCCGTCAAGCGACCCGCACCAATTAGATTACGACTACAATCTAAGCACTGGTCTAAGATAGATGCCAGTCGACATCCAATCGGGAGGTGGCCGATGGGCCGCGTATCGCAGGCGCAGGCGGAGGAGAACCGCCGACGGGTCGTTGAAACCGCCTCCCGCCTGTTCCGGGAACAGGGGACCCACGTCAGCGTCGCCGACCTCATGAAGGCGGCCGGTATGACCCACGGCGGCTTCTACAAGCAGTTCGCCTCCAAGGAGGCACTCATCGACGAGGCCACCGCCCACGCGTTTGGCGAACTCGCCCAGCACCACAAGTACGGGCTCGATCAGTACGCCGGGCAGCGCGACGCCGCCCAGCGGGCGCTGATCGACGCCTACCTCTCCGCCGAGCACCGCGACAGCGCGGCAGACGGGTGCCCCGCCGCCGCACTCGCCACCGACATGGCCCGCGACGGCGGAGAGAGCGAGGCCCGCCGCGTCTACACCCAGGGAGTGGGCGACTTCGCCGACTGGCTCGACACCAAGGACCAGGACGGCATCACCCGGCTGTGCACCATGCTCGGCGCCCTCGTCCTGTCCCGGGCCACCAAAGGCTCCCCGCTCTCCGAGGAGATCCTCACCACCGCACGCGAGGCACTGACGGCCACCAACTGACCGGAACCACCGTGCAGGGCGGCACGCCGCAGGAAGGGTGCGCCTCTCGCACCCTGTCGTCATCCACTTTTCGTGAACGGCTCTCCCGCGTTGCCTCTCGCTTCCGCATGCCCCGATCTTCCTCAGACGGCGCTTCTTATGGCGTGATCGTTCGTTGAACCGTGCATGACGGATCTCGTTGAGCGGTTGGTGCCGGACGAGTTGTGGGTGCTGTTCCGGCGAGTGGTGCCCCCGACCGAGGTGATACGTCCGCAGGGCGGGGGCCGGCGGCGGGCCGGTGACCGCGAGGCCCTGGCCGTGATCATCTTCGTTGCCGCCTCGGGCTGCACGTGGCGGCAGCTCCCGCCGGTTTTCGGCCCGAGCTGGCAGATGGTCCACCGGCGCTTCGCCCAATGGAGCGAGGCCCGTGTCTGGGCGAGGCTCCACCGCGTCATCCTCGACGAACTCGGCGCCCGTGGAGAGCTGGACTGGTCGCGGTGCRCAATCGACTCGTCAGCCTGCGGACGGCAAAAGGATGTCACTGACCGGACCGAATCCGACCGACCGCGGCAAGTTTGGATCGAAGATTGACCTGATCACAGACCGGAACGGACTGCCTCTCTCGCTGGGCATCTCGGGCGCCAACATGCACGACAGCCTGGGCCTGGAGCCTCTCGTGCGGGGCATCCCGCCCATCCGCTCACGTCGCGGGCCACGACGTCGGCGCCCGGCAAAACTGCACGCCGACAAGGGCTACGACTACCCTCACCTGCGTCGATGGCTTCGCAAGCGCGGCATCCGCCACCGCATCGCCCGCAAAGGTATCGAGTCCTCACAACGCCTCGGCCGCCACCGCTGGGTCGTCGAAAGGCGACCGCCTCTGAGCGGAAGACGGCCCGTACGGCCTCGCATGCGGGTGCGCTGTCCGATCTGCGCAAGCATGGTCTCGCCGAGAACGGCGGCACCACCCGTGCGGGGGAGTCGCTGCGCAATCTGACCACCAAGGGCCTGGAG
>NZ_JBFRER010000127.1:0-21805 GCF_052114405.1 Streptomyces sp. M-16
TACCACAACGGCCGCACCGAGGGCGTCAATACCCGCACCAAGAGGATCATGCGCCAGATGCACGGCCGCGCTGGATTCGACCTTCTCCGCCACCGCATCCTCATCCCGTAGTGGGAACACAGCGTCACCACCGACTACGGAACAGAGCCAAGTTAACGGTGGTTTTGGTGTTGTTGGGGGTTCAGTGGCGGGCGGCTGAGAGCCGGCCGTCGAAGGTGATGTCGAAGGCGTTCAATGCTGCCTTCCAGCGCTGGGTCCAGCGCTTGCGTCCCTGGCCGGTGGGGTCGAGGCTCATGATGGCCATGTAGACGCACTTGAGGGCGGCCTGCTCGTTCGGGAAGTGCCCACGTGCCCGGACGGCCTTGCGGATCCGTGCGTTCACGGACTCGATCGCGTTCGTCGTGCAGACGATCCGCCGTATCTCGGTGTCGAACTGGAGGAACGGTACGAACTCGGCCCACGCGTTCTCCCACAACCTCACGATCGCGGGATACTTCTGGCCCCATTCTTCCTGGAATTCCAGGAACCGTTCCGTGGCTGCGTCCTCGGTCGGTGCGGTGTAGACGGGCTTGAGTGCCTTCGAGATCTTGTCCCAGTCCTGCCGGGCCGCGTAACGGAACGACGCCCTCAGCAGGTGGACGACACACGTCTGCGTGATCGCCTGCGGCCAGACTGCTCCGATCGCATCGGGCAGGCCCTTCAAGCCGTCACAGACGACCATGCAGACGTCTTCCGTGCCGCGATTTTTGATCTCGGTGAGGACCTGGAGCCAGTACTTGGCACCCTCGCCCCCGTCGCCGGCCCACAAGCCCAAGATCTCGCGAGTTCCCTCGACGGTGACCGCCAGGACCACGTAGACCGGCCTGTTCGCGACCTTCCCGTCCCGCAGAATCACGTGGACACAGTCAATGAACAAAACCGGATAGACCGAGTCCAGGGGCCGGTTCTGCCATTCGTTCATGCCGTCGATCACCTTGTCGGTGATCGTGGAAATCGTCTGCTTGGAGACCTCGGCGCCGTAGACCTCCGCGAGGTGGGCGGAGATCTCGCCGTGGGTCAGGCCGCGGGCGGACAGCGAGAGCACCATCTCGTCGACGCCGGTCAGCCGGCGCTGCCGCTTCCTGACGATCTGCGGCTCGAACGAGCCCTCCCGGTCCCGTGGGACGTCGAGGACGACCGGGCCGACCTCGGTCACCACGGTCTTGGACCGGGTCCCGTTGCGGGTGTTGCCCGAGCCGGCCTTCTCATGCTTCTCGTGCCCGAGGTGGTCGGTGATCTCGCCTTCCAGCGCCGACTCAAGGATCCGCTTCGTCAACTGCTGCAGCAGATCACCCTGGCCCGTCAGCTTGATCCCGTCAGCCTTGGCCCGGTCCACCAGCTGACTGATCAACTGGTCGTCCACAGCCTCCGGCGCCAACCCGGACGGCTGTACTTCCGCCACGGCCTCCGCCGACACGGTCACGTCTGTCATCAGGTGTCACTTCCTGCTCGAAGATCCACCGTTGACCGTACAGACCCTGTCCGGCGGGCGTCGGCTGGTCGAGGTGGTGAGGGCTGTGGTGTTGGTGTGGGCGGCATCGGTGTCCATGGTGGTCGGTGCCGAGGGCGGGATTTGGTGCTGGCGTCGGTGTGGACTGTGACGTGCCCGGTGGCGGCCGCGGGCAGTCGCTGGGATCAGCCACACCCGCCGCCGGACCGGCTCCTGCCGAACGTGCTGCCCCGGTGCGCCAGCAGTACGCTCCCGCCAAGGTTAGGCGAGCACGGCGACCGTTCCTGTTGCCTGCACGCATTTGCGAAAGCGGTGAGGCCGCCCCCGCAAGGTGCTGTCGGAGGCGGCCAGGTGTGCGCTGGAGGGGACGCGGTTGCTACCAGCGCGGAGCGGGCAGTGGTGCGGTGGCGAGGGTGGGGATGGTCCACTTCTGAGGGCTGCTCTGGTTGCAGTCCCACAGTTGCAGCTGGGTGCCGCCTTGCATGTTGGAGGCATCGACGCAGCGCCCTGAGGCGGGGTTGTAGATGCTGCCGTCGGCGCGGGGCAGGAACTGCTGTGCGGGGTGATCGTGGCAGCCGACGATCTGGATGCGGGTTCCGTTGCCGGTGCCGGCATTGGCTGCGTCCATGCACAGGTTCTGATTGCGGATGGTGCCGTCACCGCGGATGGCGAACTGCTGGGCGTCACCGCCGTTGATCTCGTTGCATTCCCAGAGCTGGATGCGTCCGGTGTTGCGGTCGGCGCAGATGTTGGTGCCGTTGGTCAGCTTGATCTTGCCGGTGGAGCCCGGGGCTGTGGGGGCAGCTGCGAAGGGGTAGACGGCGAGGTTGCTGATGCCGCCGGTCAGGCCCTGGTGGTAGAAGTCGGCGGATCCGCGTTCCTTGTAGCGGCCCATGACGAGAGGACCCACCGGTGCGGCACCGAGCGAGGCGGTGTGGTGGCCGGTGCTGGCCAGGGTGCCGTTGACGTACAGGCTCATCAGCCCGGTGGCCGCGTTGTAGGTGGCGGTCACATGCTGCCAGGCATCGGGGGTGTACGTAGCGGCGCTGTTCACGGCCTTGTTGGCCCAGTCGTAGCCGGCGGTGTCGCTGTCGCCGCGGGCTATCGCGAACTGCCACATCTTGGAGTCCGGGTCGGCGAAGATCGCGAAGGAGCTGTTGCGGTTGTTGTCCTGGCTCACGACGGCGCCGCTCGGGCCCGGCTTGATCCACGTTGTGAGGGTGAAGCTGTCGCGGGTGTCGATGACGGACGTGCCCGTGGTGATGGTCGACTGGCGTCCGGCGAACGCGGCGTAGGTCGTGCTACGGCCCTCGATGGTGGCGGTGGGCCAGGTGATGTTCGTGGCGGTGGCCGGGAAGGCCCCGACTTCGCTGGGCACGAGGTTGCCACTCTGGCCGGTCAGCTTCCACTGCGCGGTGGCCACTGAACCTCTGGTCATGTCGATCCAGGGGCCGAGGTCGTCCGTACGCACGGAGAGGGCGCCCGTGCGGGTTTCTGCGGGAGCGGCGCCGAGGCAGCCGCCCTGCCAGGACTTGCTGTTGATTGCGATCAGCTCGTTGGCCGCGTTGAGCAGCGGTCCGCCGGTGTCGCCCTGACAGATGGTGTCGGTGCCCTTGCCAGTGATGGCCAGAGTAGTGGTGTCCGAGGTGTTGACGGTGAAGACGCCACTGTGGGGCTTGCCGGGCACCCAGTCGGATTTCGTCCGGCCGTAGCCCACTGCCGTCAGGTCCGTGCCGGCCGCCGGGACGGACGTACCGATTTTGGCCTTGGTGGCTCCCTTGGCCGGGAGCGAGAGCCGGGCCAGGACCAGGTCCCGGTCCTCGCGCGGTTCGAGCGCGGTCACCGTGAAGGTCTGGCCACCCGCCAGAGCGACGGTGGCCTTCATCCCGGGCTGCCCTGCGGGGACCTGCTGTCCGGCGGTGGTGGCGAAACAGCTGGCAGCGGTAGCTACCCACCATTCGTCAATGAGTACGCCGGTGCACGCGCGGGAGTTCGCCTCGTCGCCGATGGCGAGCTTGACGACGGCGTCCTGCAGGCCCGTGGGCGCCTCGGAGCCAGTGACGGCCTGGGCGGCACCAGCGCTCAGGAAGCCGGCTGCCAGCACGGAGGCAAGCAGGGGCGCAGCCCACGCAGTGCGTGAACTCTTTTCAGACATGATGATCCTTTGAGGTACGCGAAAGAGAAAGCGCAATCGGGCAGGACGGATTTCGCCTTGCCGGTACGGCTTCAGGCCTCGCCTGGAAATCTGAGCACCGAACCACGACGCCAGGACTTGCCCGGTTCAATCGCCCGACGGTTTCAAGCGGTGTACACGGCCCTGCGGCCGAGTTTCGCCTCCCAGTTGGCCCGCAGCCAGACTGCTTAGCCTGCGACGCGGAGTTCAATGAGAGTGGAAACAGTTCCGTTGGCGCCAGCCTCGCCGTATCCGGTGAACCGGTTGGCAGGCGCGTCCAGGGATGTGCTCTTCCCGTCAGCCTCGATGGTGACGTGTACGGGGTCTGCCTTGGTCCAGATTCCGTAGGCAGAGGGAAGCTCAAGCTCGACGTAGGCGGGCTTGGCCTTGATGTCGAAGCAGTAGTAGGCCTGTCCCGCGGTGCTTTCGATTTTGATGTCCTCGGACCCAGTGCAGGGGATGTAGAGGAGGTTGCCGTTACCTCGCTTCAGTATAAGCTGCTGCTTTGTGTCTTCCTTTATCTTCGCTGCATTCGGATATGAGAAGTCCTCGATTGCGTAGGGCATCTCACCTGTGGTTGCGGTGGTCGGCGCGGCCTCTGCGACGCTCAGTACCGTCGTGGTGCCTGCTATGGCAGCCGCCAGGCCCACCAAGAGCAGTTTTCGGACAAAAGATATGGCCATAATGGTCCTTCCGGAAACAGGTGTGAGGGCATGACGGCAGAACCCCCGTTAGATCGAGACAGAGTGAATCACATATCCGCTACTGCCCACTTGGGCGGATCTGTGATCTACCTCTCAGGAGTGTGGGGTTGGTGCGGCGATTTGACATGGGCGACATTTGAAGGTTATTCAGGTGCGTTGTCGTGTCAGGTCGTGCAGGCAAATGCTGCGAGCCTGGTGTGTTGCTTTTTGGTCAAACTTGCTTCAGGTGGCTTGATGTCGACCATCGAGCTGCGGTCTTGGTACGGAATGGAGTCCAAGCCTGGACTTCAGCGGAAGAAGTAGGGTGTGCCCAAATCGGTTCAGGCGGGAATCCTGAATTTTGCGAGCTTTTCTCAAGAGAGTATTTAGGGGGCGTCTTGTGAGACGGTGTATACCCTCCCGGAAATCTGGTCCGGGAGAGTTGAGAAGATTTTCTGCCCACCGCCGTGGCTTACGCGCACTGCTGTCAGCCGGCCTGCTGGCTGGACTGCTCGGAACTACCCCGGCCGCTGGGGCAGCCGAAAATCCTGGCCTGACGATGCAGGAGGCCCGGCCCTACGTTGTCGGCTACTGGCAGACCGGAGGACGTGGCCTCAAGGAGGCAGCCGAGCAGGCGCTGGTCGGCGGGGACGACGCGATCCGCAAGTTCCTTGACGAAGCCGAAGGGATTCAGCACAGCGACAACCGTGTAGAGACCGCACGGCTGGCGATGACCGGCGGCCCCCGCGTACGCGAAGCCGCGGTCGCCGCCCTGCAGAAGACGCCGGCCGAGCTGCAGGACTTCCTCCTCGACGGATACGTCGAGCCGCTGGACACCGACCACAAGGTCGAAATCGCACGACTGGTCCAACTGGGCGGCCCCCGGGTTCGCCAGGCAGGCGAGTCCGCGCTCAAGGGCACCTACGCCGACCGCGAGCAGCTCCTGGCCAAGGAGCAGTACGCCGCCCAGCAGACCGACAACCGGGTCGCAGTGGCCCAGCTGACCAACACCGGAGGCCCGAACGTTCAGGCCGCAGCACGGGCGGCACTGCAGGGCACACCCGAGGACATCGTGGAGTTCCTGGAAGTCGGGCAGCTCACCGCCCGCAACCGCGACCAGGAACACGCGACCATCGCCGAGCTCACCGCACAGGCACAGGCAGCCGGCAAACAGGCAGAAGACGCCACCAAGCTGGCCGAAGAAGCCTCAAAGAAAGCCGTACAGGCATCAAGCCTGGCCAAGGAGGCAGCCAAGAAGGCAGCCGAGGAGACGCAGGCGGCGAAGAACGACGCCAAGAAGGCCTCGGTCAAGGCCGCCCAGGCCGCCGACGCCGCACGCGCCGCGGCCCAAGCAGCGCAGGAAGCCATCGGCTCCGCCAACGCAGCCAACCGCGCCGCACGCAGAGCTGCCCTCGCCGCCGCGCAGACCGCTTCCGCCGCGGCCGCGGCAGCCGACGCGGCGAACACCGCCTACAACGCGGCTGTGGCCGCAGCTGGGGACGCCTCCAAGGCCGAGGACGCCAGGAAGGCAGCCGCCGGAGCACGCGCAGCCTCTCTGTTCGCAACCCAGTCAGCGGTCGCAGCCGAAAGCGCCGGCCGCGCCTCGGCCGCCGCAGCCGTGGCCTCCGACGCAGCCATAGGAGCCTCAGCCAACGCCCTGGCCGCAGCCGACGCCGCCGATGAAGCCAGTGACTATGCCGACGCGGCCGGAGCTCACTCCGCGGAAGCACGCCAGGCCGCCATCGAAGCCCGCCGCCACGCCAACGCGGCCAGCGCCGCTGCCAACCGCTCCGCCGGTTTCGCCCGCCGTGCGGCGAACGCCGCCTACGGTGCGCGAGACGATGCCAATTCCGCTGCAGCGCACGCCAACAAGGCCGCCGACTACGCGGAAGACGCCGCCAACCACGCTGGTGAAGCCGCGAACTACACCGCTCAGGCACAGAAGAACGCAGAAGCAGCCAAGAACGCCGCCGACACCGCGGCCTCAGCCGTAGCCAAAGCCAAGGAAGTCGCCGGCCTCGCCAGAGAAGTCGAAGCCGGCGACCTGGAGACCCGGACACAGGCAGCGATCGAGCGCGCCACAAGCCTGAAGGCAGCAGGCGAAGCCCGGATCTCCGCGTCCGCCTCCCTGCAGGTTCAGGCCCTGTCCCTCAACGACACCGCGACATCCCTGGCCACAGAAGCCTCCCGGCCGGACGCCGACGTCAAGGCGACGGCCGCCAAGGGCCGCCAGCTCGCCATGCAGGCGATGAAGCTCCTCGGGCCCTGGCACCAGGACGCTGCCGCACGCGCCCTTTCCGGTACCGACCTGGACGTCCTGGACTACCTGCGTACCCGCTGGAAAGAGGCCAACCAGAGCGACGTCCGCCAGCGTGTCGTCGACCTCAGCACGACAAGCCCCCACCCCTCCGTCCGCAACGCGGCCACCGAGGCACTGAAGGGCACACCCGAACAGATCGAAGCCTTCCTGAACGAAGGCCGCTTCACCGCCGGGTACACCGAGATGCGGGTCGACGTGGCCCGCTTCACCAACACCGGCGGACCGCACCTCAAGGAATCCGCCCAGAATGCCCTCGCCAACGGCAGCGGCAAAGCCCTCGCAACCTTCCTCCAGACCGGCCAGTACGCCGCCCGCACCGCCGACGAGCGAGTCGCCGCAGCCCAGCTGACCAACATCGGAGGAGCGGAAGCCAAGGCCGCCGCCCGGATCGCCCTCGCGGGAACCCCTGAGAGCCTCCACGAGTTCATCACCACAGGCCAGCACACAGCCCGCCTCAAGGACGATCTGGCCACCAACCACACTGACCAGATCAACCGGCTCCTGGCCGAAGGCGACATCATCGTCGCCAAGGCCCAGCAAAACCGCTGGATCGCAGCCGAAGCCGCAGCCAAGGCCGCCCAGGCAACAGCCGACGCCCAAAAGGCAGCCCAGCAGGCCGCAGACTCCGCACGCCAGGCACAGACCGCAGCCAACGACGCCAAGACCTCCGCCGACAAGGCCGCCAACAGCGCCGCCGACGCACAGAGGTCAGCGGCCACAGCCCGCAGCGCCGCCGACCGAGCCAACCAGGATGCTTCCGACGCCGAGAACTCCGCCGCCCAGGCCGAATTCTCAGCCTCCTACGCCCGCCAGTCCGCCAAGAAGGCCAACGACTCCGCCGAACAAGCTCGCCAGTCAGCCCTCGCCGCCGGTAAAAGCCGCGACGAAGCCAACGCCCTCGCCAAGGACGCCTGGACAGCTGTCCGAACCCTGGTCGAGAAAGAGATAGCCGAGGCGCTCCGCCAGGCAGAGGAGGAACGCAAGCAGCAAGAAGAAGCGAAGCCCAAGCCCAAGCGAATCTGCCGCCCCTTCGCCAGCCGCGAGTCCATGATCCCGATCCTGGCCTGCGCCGCAGACCCGGAACACTCCACGATCGAAGTCGGGCAGAACGACCCCGTCCTCACCGCAGCGGTCTGGGAACTCTCGGGCCTAAATGACATCAAGGCATGCATCAAGGACCCCGGCACAGTGGACTGCATTGTGGCCGGACTCAGCTCCTTGCCCTGGGGCAGGGCCAAGGTCCTCCTCAAAATCGATGACGGCGTCGAAGCCCTCAAGCACATGCGCGCGACCAGGCGCGCGGTCGAATGCCTCACCTCGAATACAGCACACAGCTTCCCCGCCGGCACACGGGTTCTCATGGCCGACGGCACCGGTCGGCCAATTGAGCAGATCCAGGTCGGAGAGTCCGTCACCGCCAGTGATCCCGATACCGGTGAGACCGGGCCTCGCACGGTCACCCGAACGATCCGCACTCCAGACGACCGCAACTTTATCGAGGTCACGCTCGCCGATGGATCATCGATCACCTCTACGGATGGCCATGCGTACTGGGTAGAAAACCGCAAAAACTGGATCGATGCCCGCGACCTGCGGGTCGGCGACGCCCTCCGCACCCCGGTGGGTACGACCATTCAGGTCGCCAGCAGTCGCGCCTGGTCCGGCCTTCAGGGGGCCTACGACCTCACTGTCGACGACCTCCACACGTACTACGTAGCCGCTGGCACCAACAATCTTCTCGTTCATAACACTGACGGCGCTTGCCCCCTTTGGGTTACACAGGCATTCAAGAGGCTTCCCGCATACAACAACGTCGGCGATAAGACTGTCGGCGAAATACGGGATGAGTTCGGATGGGTGATCCCAAAAGCCGATAATGATCAAATTCGCCAGTTGACGAGTGGTGAGCATGATGACCTGTTTCTTGATGCGGATGCGCTGCTCAAATCGTCCGGTCATGACCTGTATCCCGATATGAGGGCTGGTAAGTACAGGATTGCATCCCATGTGGAGGCGAAATATGCAGCCTGGATGAAGAAGAATGGCATTAAGAATGCCAAGGTTGCCATAAATAATAATAATGGCGTCTGTGATGACGTGCAGAACTGCAGTAATGCAATCGAAGCCATCCTGCCTGTAGGTTCAACTATGACGGTGTATTATCCTGGCGCGGGGAGTCCTAAAGTACTCACAGGGAAGAGGACGGCAAAGTGATCCTGGCGGTTCGTCATCGTGGCGAGACTCGGTATCTGCGAAATTTGACGGAGATCGCGCAGTCTATTGATGATGTGCTGGATTTTCGGGTGAGAGGGGAGGGGGATGTTCGCGCGACCTGGCTCTACTTGGAGAAGGAGGGGGATCGAGCCTTCGTTAGCTGTCTAGAGGTCAGCCTGAATCTGCGGAGTGGATATGGCGGCGCCGTTTGGTTTGCGGGTGGTCGAGAAGCTGCGCGGATTGAAGGAGAGACTGGTAGTGATATCGGATACTACTTCTGGGTATCTGATAACGAAATGCCACCCTTGGATGATCCGAAAGTCGTGTCGGATCCACATAATCCCTCATATTTCGATTATCGAGGCGTGCTTCCGGTGCGGGAAATTCGACTTCTTGTAGAAGAGTATTGCGTGTCGGTGGGTGATCGCCCTGCAGGGTTCCGTTGGGTTGTAGGAAATCAGAATGGGACTCGACTGACCTGATCAATCGTCGACGGTTGTGGGTGTGCTGATTCGCCTTACGTGACGAACAGTCAATCGGCCCCGCGAGGAACTTCCCTCGCGGGGCCGTTGTAGCTCTTCTGTTGCCCCGGCTTCTTGCGTCAGAGCCCCCGCTCAGTGCGTTGTGGCAAACCGGATTTCGTTCGAGGCGTGTGGGCGCGGGTGATCGTCTGGACGGAGGTACGGATGCGGCCGTGGGTATGAAAGAACGGGCCCCTTGGTAGTGACGCGGTTACGACACCCAGCACGACCAAGGAAGCCCGTTGCCCGATCAGTTGAGCAGTATCTCTGTGTCTTCGTCCACCGCGGTCACTCCTGGGTGTGACTGCTACGTGCACCGGTTCGGTTCGATGTTCCGGGGCGGCGGGCGGCCTGCTATCCGAGTGACATGACGGATGCGGAGTGGGCCGAGGTCCGTTCAGCGATGCCGGTGCCGGCCTGGCTCCTCAGGCAGGGCGGGCGTCCCGAGGGGTATTGTCACCGCGAAATACTCGATGCGGTGCGCTACCTGGTCGACAATGGTGTGAAGTGGATGGCTCTGCCGGTCGATTTCCCGTACTGGCGGGCGGTTTACGACTTCTTCCGCCGCTGGCGGGCCTACGACTACGTGCGTGAACTGCATGAACGGCTGCGTCGCACGGCCAGGGAACACGAAGGGCGCAACGCCGAGCCATCCGCGGGGATCATCGACAGTCAGTCGGTGGACGCCTCCGAGACCGTCGGTGCGGAAAGTCGCGGATACGACGGCGGGAAATCACGTGACGGGCGCAAGCGTCACATCCTGACCGACACCGAGGGCCTGCTCCTGGAGGTCACCGTGACCACGGCCGATGTGCACGACTCCAAGGCCGCTCCCGCGCTGCTGGAGACGTTCATGGACCAGCCGGGCCGGCTGCTGAAACTGGTGTGGGTCGACAGCGCCTACCAGGGCCCGGCCCTGGCCAAGGCGTTCGCCCGGCACGGAGTGCGGATCGAGGTCGTGCGCCGATCCGACGGACACCGCGGATTTGTCGTGCTGGCCCGCAGGTGGGTGGTGGAGCGCACGCTGAGCTGGCTCTCCCGCTCACGCCGCCTCAACCGCGACCACGAACGCCGCCTCGACCACCACGCCCAGATGGTGTGGTGGGCCGCTGTGATCAGGCTGTCCCGGCGCCTGGCCGCGGACGCTCCGCGCTGGCCGGAGAAGCGTGCGAATCTGCGGTTCGTTGTCACTGCGGGAGCAGCGATGTGACACTGGCGTCGGTGTGTCGTTTGTGCTGGTGCACGCCTTGGTTCGGTTGTGGTGGTGACAGGTTGCCGCGTTTGTAGTGGTGACAGGCCGTGACGTTCTTGCAGGCCAGCTTGGTGCAGATTCCCAAGCTGCTGGCCGGGCTGWGAGCCGGCGATCGGGCTCGGTAGCGGCGGGGTTCGTCGCCCGGGCGTCTTGGAGCCTGCCCGGGGGTTTCGCGCCTTACCCAATGAGGTCGCCTGGTGTCCGGGGAATGCGGATTGCGGTGACACCGCAACGCAGACCGGGGCTTCATGAAGGCTAAGACCGCTGACACCGGTCGTGGAGACGGCCCGATAGGCGGGAGGCTGTATGGGTGGGAGCAGCGTGCCGGAAGACCATGGTCCCGGTCGAGTTGTGCCGCTGGTGTTGGCGCGCCGTCAGGCGGTGTCGCGGCTGCTGGTGCTGGAGGCCCGGGGTGAGCTCCGCACGGAGCATGCCCGTCTGGTGGCGTCCGGGGCCGGGGTGTCGTTGCGGACGGTGTGGCGGTGGCTGGCCGTGGCCCGCGAGGAGGGCCGTACTGGGGTGCGGGAGCGGGAGCGGTTCACGATCACGCCGGAGGTCCATGCACGTCTGGCACGCTGGTGCGGGAACGCGGCGGCGGTGCACCGGGAGTTGCTGGCCGAGGCGTACGCCGTATCGGGATCGGAGGGGGACGCCGCGCGCCGGGTGGCGGGTGTGCCGTCGTTGGCGACGCTGCACCGTGCGGTCCGCAGGGAACTGAATCCGGGGCAGAGGGCGGCTTTGTCGGGCGGGGAACGGGCGAGGCGACGGAGCGATGTCCACCTGCGCAGGCCGCAGACGTGGCGCAACGCGTGCTGGGAAGGAGACCACAAGCACGTCCCGGTCGAGGTCGATCTGGACGGCGAGCTGGTCTTCCCGTGGGTGACCTGGTTCATCGACTGCGCCACGAACGCGATCACCGGAGCCGCGGTCACCCCGCACCAGCCGTCCCGGGACGCGATCCTGGCCGCGCTCAGGATCGCGCTGTCCCGTGACGGCGACGGCCCGTACGGGCCGATCGGTGGCCTGCCCACGCTGGTACGGATCGACCGTGGGCAGGACTTCCTCTCCCGCACCGTTACCTCCGCGCTCGCGACGTTCGCTGTCCCCGTCTACCCCGTGGAGGCCTACCAGCCGCACCTGAAGGGCACGGTGGAGAACCTCAACCGGTGCGCGCAGCGCATGCTGTTCGCCTCACTGCCCCGCTACACCCACCAGCCCACGGACACGCCGCGTCCCCGGGACCGCTCCAAGGACACGACCCGGCCGCTGGCGTTCACCGCGTTCGTCGAGATCCTGCTGGACTGGGTGGCCTGGTGGAACACCGAGCACACCTCCCAGGCGCTGGACGGCCAGACACCGCTGGCGGCATGGCAGGGCGACCCGACACCGGTCCAGGAAGCCGATCCCGCCCTGCTGTGGGCATTCACCCTGGAAGGCGACGGCCGGGTACGCGCGCTCACCACCAGCGGGGTGCGCTGGCGCAACCGCTACTACGTCGGCGACTGGATGACCGGACTGGCCGGTGCCGGGCTACGCGTACGCGTACGGCATGTCCCGCACCACGATCACGAGATCGAGGTCTTCGACGCGGTCACGGACGCCTACCTGGGACCGGCCTACCTGGCCGACGCAGCCACCCCGGAGCAGCGCGCCGCGCTGCGCCGTACCCGGGACGCGGAGAAGCGCCGCCTGACGCGCGCCCTGACGGCGGCGAGCCGACGCCGCCGAGAGCGCTACGCGGCGGTCACGCGGGCCGAGGAGCCGAAGAGGCTGGGGTCGCTCACCGAGGTGGAGGCGGGTCTGGAGCTGGCGGCCGGGGACCGCGGGGACCTGGCGGAGCTGGCGTTACCGGATCTGATCCCGCCGGCCGCGCCTCCCTCTCACTGGCGGACCCCGCCCTCCCTGGCTGCCCGCACCCGGCCGCGGCCGTTACCCCCGCCCGCGCCTGACGACGGTGAGCCGGCCGGAGCTGGTGAGCCTGCGGCCGGCCGGGAAGCCGACACCCTCACTGGTGAGGGTGACCAGGGACCTGGCGGTGATGTCCGGTGACCGCGCCCACCTACCAGTACGTTGATCTGCCGGGTGCTTCCATCGTGTCGACGAAGGCGCTCCTGACGGCCCGGGAGAACATCAAGGACACCGTGGCCGCGCGGGCGATGATGTGCATCCACGGTGACGCCGGCTTCGGGAAGACCCTCGCGGTCAACACCTGCCTGCGCGAGTTGGAGTCCGAGGACGGCGAGGAGGTGTGCCGGGTCATGTTCCGGGCCCGTCCCACCGCCCGCGCGGTGCGCTACGAGCTGTTCGACGCGCTCGGCCTGCACGGCGAGCCTCCCCGACACCCCAGCGAGTTCGACCGTCTCCTGAAGACGGTCCTCGCCGAGCGGCCCCGCACGTTCCTTGTGGACGAGGCCCAGTGGCTCAACGGGGAGGCCTTCGAGTACTTCCGCTACCTCTGGGACGAGCCCGCCACCCGCATCGCGATCGTCTTCGTCGGCGGCGCCGGCGCCCACACGGTCCTGCGCCGCGAGCCGATGCTCTCCTCCCGGATCTTCATCTGGCAGCGGTTCATCCGCCTCTCCCGCGCCGAGGTCCTGGAGACCGTCCCCCTCTTCCACCCCGTCTGGGAGGACGCCTCCCCGGCCGACATCCGCTACGCCGACGAGCGGGCCGCACACGGCAACTTCCGTGCCTGGGCACAGCTGACCGCCCACGTGCGGACCGGAATGGAGCGCATGGACTGTCCGCGCCCGGACCGCAAACTGCTCCGCTGGGCCTTCAGCCGCCTCGCATGAACCCACCCACCACCATCCAGCCGGCCTGGCGCTCGTCCTCGACTCCGGGGACGACGCCGCCTTCACGCACAGCGCCCTCGCCGCCCACCACCCCGCAGCCGGCCGGATCACCCTCCACCCCGGCCCCGGCACGACGAGCGATACCGCCCTGGCCCACGACCTGCTCCTGGCTCTGGGCAAACCCGTACACATCCCCGGCCGGTTCCCCCATGGCCGCCCTCCGCTGTGGGAGGCGGCCGCCGCGTGGACGACCGCACTGGCGGTGACCCGCCTGACCGTCCTGCGCGCCCACCTCCTCGACGAGCGCCGTCTCCAGCGCATCCTCACCCTGTGGCGGCAGACCGCAATCCACCTCACCCTCGTCGTCCACCGCCCCCGCCTGACCGCCGCCCTCGACCGCGCTCTCGCCGACCTGCCCCATACCCGTACCACCACCCTGGCCGCAGCCCGCGCCCTCTACGGCGACGAACCTGCACCCCCAACCGACGCCAGGCCGCCTGCCGCGGCCGCGGTCGGTCCCTGTGCGGAGCCGGGATGCTGGCTCACGCTGTCTTCCCTGGACCGGCTCGTCTCCTACGACAGCCCCAGCCCGTGCACAGGCCCCTGCAGTCCCGGCCTGATCGACTGGAAACACCGGCCCGCCCCCACACCCCTCACCCCCGCCCAAGCCCTGGAAGCCGCCCGCCGGATCCACGCCATGACCGCCCACCCGCAACTGGCTGCGGCGTTGGCCGCCACCTTGTTCACCGGCGCCTCCTTCCAGCAGCTGACCACCGCTCGAAGCGACGACTTCCACGACAACCCAGCCCTGCTCGCCCTCCACGACCCAACCCGCTTCACCGACGGCTGCGCCACCCACCCTGTCCCGCCCTGGGCCGCCGTCTTCCCGCGCGCCGCCGCCCGCTATGCCCACCTGACCGGGACCGCCCACCTGCTGGCCGGGCCGGGGGAGCGCCCGGCCGTCCTGCGCCTGGCCGAGACGGCCAGGCTGCGCCCGCCCCAGCCGCCCGCAGCGCCCACGATCAAGGGCAACAACGGTGGGCGAGCCCTTGTGGTGTGGGACTGGCGCGAAGTACGTGAAGCACACGGGTATTAGCCGTTGCCAGCGCGGTGAGGTTGACCATTCCATCTGGCCAGCCAGGTGCAATGGTCGCCGACTGCTCTCTTCGCGCGGGGCTCTGCCTATGCTGCGTTCATGGGTGATTCGAAGACAGCGGGGACCGCCTGCGACCGCCTGGTCCAGTTGGTGGCGCCGCCGTCCGGACCCGTGGACGCCCGCGGGAACTGGGCCACTGCGGAGACCGTCATCGGCACCCGGCTGCCCGACGACTACAAACGACTCGTCGAGACCTACGGTTGGGGAGAGTTCTGCGACCTCCTCTACCTCCGGACGCCATTCGCGACCAGCGAGCACAACGGCATCGAGTGGCAGAGCGCCCACCCCACCGAATCTCCCGAACAGGACCAGGAGAGCTACCCGCATCCGCTACACCCGGCGCCTGGCGCGTTGCTGATCTGGGGCACCACCATGGACGCCGACCGGCTGTGCTGGCTCACCCTTGGATCCCCCGCGGACTGGCCCGTCGTGGTGTGGAGCAGCGAGGGCTGGTACGAGACCCATCCCATGGGAGTGGCCGCGTTCATCGAAGGATGGGTCGGCGGGCAGGTCAGCTCTAACCTGCTAGGGAACATGGAGCCGGACCTGGCACCGTGGTTCAACGCCTTCCGCCCCCGTATCCACCGGTGCCTGCGCCTGTCCGAGGGCCCCACGGCCCACCCCGAGCGTCTGCGGCTGCTGCGCGAGGTAATGGCTCCCACTACAGACCGGGGCTCATGGCGGTCGGAGGACAATGCGACGGGGCAGGACCACTTCGCGACCGTCGATACCGACTGGCTGCTCACCTACGACGCGTCCTGCCCTCACCAGATCCGGATCGACTTCCCACCCCAAGACAGCGAACAGGTGCGCCGGCGCCTCTTCGCCGCTGTCCAAGCCATGGGGTGCGAGGTCCTTCAGACCACGACGGAGGCCGGAACACCCCTGCCCACCTGGAACGCGGCCACGGACGATTAGCCCGGGCTGGAAGGCCTCACCGTGAGCACGCACATGGCCAGCTGAACCGCTCACTGTGCTGAAGCGCCGAGTCGCGGGTGAGCGCCACCATGGCCGTCGTTTCGCTCACTGGAGGGCGAACTCGATGAAGTCGATGTCCTTGAGGGTGACGTGGAGACCGTGGGCACGGTGACCGGCCTCGCGGAAGTACAGGTGTCCCAGCGCACGGCCGAGGATCAGCTCGTGCTGCTCCTCGCTGACATCGGCGTCCAGGGCCGCGAAGATCTGCTGCGTCACCGCCCCGTTCAGGCGCCCCGTGACACGCCGCAACCGCGGATCATCCGAGCTGCCGCCACCGGCTTTGAACCCGAACCGGGCCCGGGTATGGACAACCACACCGCCCGCCTCAGCTGCAGCCCGCCGGCGGGCACGGATCAGCGGCTGCCAGCGGGCCCGCACGAGTTCCGCGATCCTCTGCTCGTGACCCGGGTTCGGGCGTCCTTGGCTTCCAGCCTTGGGGGTCACCCAGCGCTGGACGGTCCGCTGGGACACGCCCAGGACGGCGGCGACCTGGCGGGTGGAGCCCCGCTCCCACCGCAGCAACGCCTTCAGCTGATCCGCCGTCGTCACCGGTACCGGCCGCGTGTACAGGAGCCGCTCCAGCCCGTCACCTATCGCCCGCACCATCCCACCCGCCCCCTCTGGCACAGCATCCCGAGACCCAGCAGGTCCACGATTCCTACGACCGGGGGGGCGTCGCGGCCGTATCTGGCATACCGCTGACGCCGCGATCCCCGTTGAGGTAAAGAGCCTGTCCAGCCCCGTCCGAAGCCGTACGACGTGGTCCCCGCCCGGTACGACGTCCGACCGCTGCAGATCCTGGGCGCGGGCCTTGATGCCAACCCGAAGGCCAGGGCTTCTCCTCGTGTCCACCCTGTTAGGCCCTTTGCTCCCGAGCTGGAGGCCCTTCGTCGCTCCTTCGCTTGTCAGGCAGAGAAGCTGAGGATGCGGCGGACGATGGCCGCGGCTTCGTCCGGGTGGTGCTCTAGCCAGTCGGTTAGGTGCTCGCGGACGACCTCTTGGACGTAGGCGTCCGCCTCGCGATTGCTGAGCTTGGTTCGGGTGGAGCCTTCGAAGACAGGATGAGCGAGTTTTACGGAGATGACCGCGGTAAGGCCCTCGAAGATGGATTCGGCGGTGATGTCTTCGTCATCTGCGGCGATCTGCCGCTGACGGCGCGCGCAATCGTTGACGATGTCCGTGAGCGCGGTACGGAAGCCCTGTTCGTGGGCGCCGCCTTCATGAGTGCGGGTGCTGTTCGCGAAGGAGTGGATCCCTCCCGTGGACCAGGTGTTCCACTGCATGGCGGCCTGCACGGAGATCGTCTCGTCCTGGTTCTCCGACTCGAAGGCGATGGCGGGGGAGTGGACGAGGCTCGGGGGGTAGGGGTTGAGGTGGGCGACGTAGGCCCGTAGGCCGTCCGTGTGGTGGTAGCGGACGGGACGCTCTGGACGCTCGTCGGTGAGTGAGATGGCCAGGCCTCCATTGAGGAAGGCCAGTTCCTGGAGGCGCTGCGACAGCGTGGCGAACGAGTACCGGGTGGTCTCGAAGATGTCGGCGTCGGGCAGGAACGCGATCGTGGTTCCGTGTTCGCCCGTCTCCTCGTTCCTCGTCAAGGGAGTGAGCGGGGTGCCCTTCTCGTACTCCTGGGTCCAACGGTGACCGTCTCGGTGGACCTCGACCGTGAGCCGGCTCGACAGCGCGTTGACCACGCACAGGCCCATACCGCTGATGCCGCCGCAGACCCCGTAGCCGCTGTGGGGCTTGGAGCCGAAGGACAGCTCCGTCAGCTCGCGTTCGACGGCCGACATGCCCGTGGTCTTCTCCACCTCGACCGGCAGGCCCCGCCCGTTGTCGGCGACGCGAACGCCGCCGTCCGCGGTGATCGTGACGTCTATGGTGTCGGCGTGGCCGGCAAGGTGCTCGTCGACGGCGTACGTGACGACCTCGAACACCATCTGGTGCAGGCCGCGCTCGCCGACCGAGCCGATGTACATGCCGGGGCGCCTGCGTATCGCCTCGCGGCTCTCGAGTACCTGGATGTGACTGCTGGTGTACTCGTGCACGTGCGCGGGCTGACTGGGGTTGCCGGTCTCGGTCATGAAGCACCCTCCCTGGGCAGTCCTGAGCATGTTGGTGAGCGCATGCCGCCGAAGCAGCCGAAGCTGCCTCCATGCCGTCACCGGTGCATGCCCATCCTAGGTATCTGGAGGTAAATGCGCAGGTCAGACCCTATGTGATGAGGTCCCAGGTGGTCGCGTCCACGGCTTTGCCGAGGCCACCGTTCTGGAGGGCCGCTGCTGGGAGCGGAGCAGCGCGAAGGTCCCGCCGGAGGCGCGCGGGGGGCGTTCTCGGCTGGGCCTGAGGTGACTTTCCCGCGTATTTTCCGGCAGGGTGCGTCTCGCTACTGCGCCCAGTGGATGTGGAGCTCTGCGAGGGCGGTGAGCTGGGCGGCGTCGAGCTTGTCCCGCCGGGCCTTGGTGTTGGAGACCCAGACACCCAGCTTCACGACGGCCGGTTCCGTCTCGCCGCCGAGCGTGATGGTCTCGCTGTGGCCGCGAGGCACGGGCCGGCCGGCGCCTTCCCGCTCCACCCACTGCGCCAGGGCCGCCAGGCCGCGCTGGAACGCCTGCTGGGCCTTGGACGGACCCTTCGCCGTAGACCGCGGCGCCGGCGTGGGAGAGGGCGTCTGAACGGGCTGTACGCCGAGCTTGGTCAGCCGTTCCTGCTGCTCGGGAAGCAGCCGCGCCCAGGTGGCCGGCTGCTTCTGCTGCTGGAGCCACTTGCCGACGTCGTCGCCGTCGAAGACGACGCCTGGAGCGATGTGGGGCAGGACGCCGTCGGCGTCGACCAGGTCGGCGAGCACGCGGTAGTGCCGCTGCCAGTCCAGCGGCCAGGGGCAGTCCCAGTCCTTGTCGATCGCGGTCAGCTGCGCCGAGCGGGTCGTCGCGGTGTCCTCGTTCTTGCCGAGACCGTTCTTGGCGCCCTTGCGGCGGAGGTTGGCCATGTGCTGCCCGATGGGCACCATCGCCTCGCCCTCGCCCCAGAGCGCGTCCTGACGCGGCGCGAGGTGCCCGGTGGCCCGCCGGTAGGACCGGAGCGCGGCGAGCTTGGCCTCCCATGCCTCCTCGCCGGGTTCCCAGACCATTCCGGCTTCCGGGGTGTCCAGCAGGGTTTTGCGCCGCTCCTCCAGCTCCCCGGCGCGCAGGGCCTTGCGCTGCTGGTGGACCCACCGGCCGAGGGGGAAGTCCTTGGTGACGCCGACCTCGACCGCGACGTCGTAGGGCACGGCGTGGACGCCGGTGATCTCGTTCTCGGCCCGCCAGCGGAGCAGTGCCTGGTAGCCCTCCAGCCACACCAGCGACTCGGGCCGGTAGACCCGGGTCCGCAAGAACGCGGCGATGGTGGCCGCATCACGCGGGCTGGAGAAGTGGAGCAGGGCGGCTTCGGCGGCCTGCGTGTCGTCGTTCTCCTGGCCGTCGCCGTCGCCGTCGGCCCCGACGATCTGCCCCTCCTTGTCGCGCTGGACGTGAATCTTGCGCTTGCCGCTGGTGAGTGCGCGGGAGGCGAGTTGTTCGACGAGGCGTTCGTCATGACTGCGGAGCCCCTGGAGGACCGCTACAAGGGGGCGGAACGAGGCGCTGGCGACCATGTCGTTCGGGACCTCGCCGGGCTCCAGGAACACGGGCACGATGATCCTGGCGACCTTGGTGGAGCCGTCCTTGTTGAGGCGGAGTGCCCGGCCGATGTTCTGGACGATCTCGACTTGAGAGCCGCGGGTGTCGGCGAAGCAGACGGCTTCGACTCCGCGCTCGCCGGTGATGTCGACGCCTTCCCCGAGCACGCGGACGCTGGCGAGGAAGGCGCGGTGTACCCGGCGCCCGGCCGCGTCGATGCCGTTGGCGAACTGGCGCAGTACTTCGCGCCGCTCGGAGACGAGGTGGTCGCCGCACAGCCATGCCGACCAGACGCGATCCGGGGGTACGTGGCGGCTGGCCTCCAGCTCGTAGAACTCGGCGTCGATCGAGGACTTCGGCAGCTTGCCGGCGGCGGCCAGGTCGGCGTCGGACGCGTCGTTCATGTACAGCGCGGCGGCGGTCTCGGGGATCTTGTCCGCGAACGCGCGGGCTTCCTCGACCTTCTGGTGGAACGTCATGACCGTACGCAGGTTGTACGCCGCCGCGTGCTCCAGAAGTGCAGTCTGCAGGAGCGCCAGGCGCCGGCCCCGCCGCGCCTCCTCCGACTCCCCGAGGACCGGCGAGGGGTCGCGGATCTCCAGCACGTCGATCTCGAACCCGGCGAGGATCTCCCGCTCGATCGCCTCGCTCAGACTAAGCTCTGCTAGCCAGGCCCCGTACGTGCCCTCCGGGTCATCTGCCATGGACGCGATCTCCGCCTCCTGGCCGCTGCTTTTCTGCGGGCGGGCCGCGGCGAGGATGCGGGGGGTGGCGGTCAGGTAGAGGCGGAAGTCCGCGGGGATCCGCTGGTTGTCGTGGATCGCCGCCCACGGCCGCCCAAGATCACCGGCGGTGCCGTGCGCCTCATCCACGATCGCGAGGTCGAACGGGGCCATCTGCTGCCCGTACAGCCGCTCTCCGCCCGCCAGAGCGGCCTCCAGCGGGCCGCGAACCTTGCGCTGCTCCTCGGGTCCTTCGGGGTCCTCGCGGTCGACGAGGGAGGCGTACGTGGCGAGCACAACGACTGGGCCGGAGCTGGCCCACAGGGAGAGCTGGATCGGGTTGGTCGTGGTGCGCACCGCGAGCTCGTTCAGCACGGGGTCGTTCTCCAGCGAGCACACGGCGACCATCGGGGTGCGGTGGCCGACGAGCCGCCATGCTTGTGCGGTCTGGGCGAGGAGGTCCAGGGTCGGGACGGTGACGAGGATCCGGCCAGCGGGGAAGCATTCCAGGGCGCTCGCAGCGGCCGTGATGGTCTTCCCGGAGCCGGTCGCAGACACGATTGTGCCCCGGGCACCCTGCGGGGGAACGAATGACTTTGCAGGGAATCCCACCCATTTTCGGAAAGCCGACTTTTGGTCGACCTGATGTTCCCTGAGTGTGACCCTGTGCATTTCTGGTTCCTTTTCTTGTGGGGTCGGGTCAGGTGGTGAGGGTCATCTTGGGGCCGTTATGTGTCGAGCCCCCTCAGCCCCCAGGCATCGAGTCCTGCGTAGATCGTGGCGGTCCGGCATTGAGGTGCATTCATGACTTCGGCTTCGCCGCGGTAGACGGCGATAAGGGAGTTGGAGCCGCGCCACCAGGTGTCCGCGAGTCCGGCGACTGCCGGCACAGGCTCGAAGCCGTGGAGGTCGAGTCCGTCCACCTCGTCACCCGTCAGCGTGGTGGTGGTGCGTGCACACCTGCGGGCGCGATCGGCCAGAGCGAGGGCCTCCACCCACCCTTCGATGCTGGCGTGCAGAGGCGTCCAGGTGCCAGCATGGAGACCGAACTCTCCGTTCGGCCCGATCATGAAGGCATAAGGGAGAGCGGTGCGCTGGTCCCCCGCTCCGAAGTGCCAGTCAGGGGCAGGTCCCTCAGGTACGTCCCCGCTCAGTGTCCGCGGGCCGCCGTCGTAGTGCGGAGAGGGGGGAAGGGCGAGGCCGCCCCAGGCCGCCTCGTAGGCGACTACGCGGTCGATCTGAGCTGAGGGGATCCCGTGCTCTGCCCATCGGCTCCGGAGCTGCTCCAGGTCGCTGCGGCCGGTCCAGTAACCGTGGACGCCGACGAAATATTTTGCGTCTCGTGTGAGACCTTCAGGGATTTCCTTGTCGATCGACACTTTCCGACCTCTCAACGCAACTCCGGCTGTCTCCTATTTCTGCTAATGGTACATGCTGCATCATTCTGATGCAGCCGCTATGCTGGAACCAAACACGAACGAGCGACCCTCCCCTTCTTGGCCAGCCGGGCCCGCGTAGTGGGCCCGAAGGGGACTGGAGGCGCAGCCGGAAGGCCGCGTCAGGGGATGGGGGAGCGCAACGGACCCAGCCAGCCCGGCCGCGTAGCGGCCTGATTGTTGGAGGTGAATCCGGAAGGATCGGGGGTGGGAGCGAAGCGGACACCCCCAACAGGCCAAAGGCTGGGATCCCGTGAAACGGGGTCACCTGCCGTGCGAAGCGTGGGTCCCTCTAGGGGCTGCGCAGCTGCCCCGTCGAGAGTGGAGCGCAGCGGAACTCGAGCAGTCCGAAGCGAAGCGGAGGACTCCGGCCCGAAGGGCCGGCCATGGCTCGGAGCGAAGCGCAGAGC
>NZ_JBFRER010000128.1:0-21801 GCF_052114405.1 Streptomyces sp. M-16
ACGACGCCGGCGACGGCCGCGCCCAGGCCCTCGGGCCGGGCGGCGGGGACGCCGGCGCGGGAGGCCAGGGTCATGGCGAGCCGGGCGGTGACGGYGGCGAGCACGGCGGCGAGGGCGCCGTGGGCCCAGCCGTCGGTGTAGAGGTCGGCCAGCGCGGCGACCTGCACCAGGAACACGATGAGGAGGCAGATGACGCCGAAGGGGCCGATGTCGGACTGCTTCATGATCCGCAGGGCGTCCTCGGCGGGCTTGGCGCTGCCCAGGCCGTCGGCCGTGTCGGCGAGGCCGTCGAGGTGCAGCCCGCGGGTCAGGGCGGCCGGGACGGCGACGGTGACGGCCGCGGCGAGCAGCGGGCCGCCCCCGAGGAGGAGCAGCAGGCTGCCGGGCACGGCGGCGAGCAGGCCGACGACGAGGCCGACCAGCGGCGCGCACGCCATGCCGGTGCGGGCGGCGGGCCGGTCCCAGCGGGTGATCCGCGCGGGCAGCACGGTCAGCGTGCCGAACGCGAAGCGGATCCCGTCCCGGAAGGAGGCGCGCTCGGAGGGCGGCGCCGGTGGTGGATCATCGAACGAATCTGTCATCGGCGCGAACGCTACCCCTTCGGAGTCGGCGGTAAATTGCTCAATACGCGCCAAAAGGGAAGCAGGTGTCGTGGGTCACTGGTGGTACCGGAACATCGTCGAGCCGGGCAAGCTGCCGCTCCTGCTCGCCCTGCTGTCCTTCGTGCTGTCGTTCCTGGTCACCCGGGTGATCACGCGGCTGATCCGGGCCGGCCGGGGGCCCTTCAAGAACATCACCCCGGGCGGGCTGCACGTCCACCACGTGGTCCCGGGGGTGGTCCTCGTGATCATCGGCGGATTCGGCGCGGTCGGCAGCGGCCAGCACAGTTTCGGCGCGGGCCTCTCGGCCGTGCTCTTCGGGCTCGGGGCCGGGCTGGTCCTGGACGAGTTCGCACTGATCCTGCACCTCGACGACGTCTACTGGAGCGAGCAGGGCCGCAAGAGCGTGGAGGTCGTGGTCCTGACGGCCGCGGTGGTCGCGCTGGTGCTGGGCGGCTTCCTGCCCTTCGGGGTCAACGAACTGACCCCCGACGAGCGGCACAGCCGGGGCCTCGTGGTCATGAACACCGCCATGAACTTCTTCCTGGCCCTGGTCGCCCTCTGGAAGGGCAAGCCCCGCACGGCGGTGTTCGGGACGGTGATCCCCTTCGTGGCGCTGATCGGCGCGGTGCGCCTGGCCCGGCCCGGGTCCCCGTACGCGAAGAGGTTCTACGCGAACCGCCCGCGCGCGCGGGCCAGGGCGGGACTGCGGGCCTTCCACCACGACCGGCGCTGGGCCCGGCCGCGCCGCAAGTTCGAGGAGTTCATCGGCGGCACCCCGGACTGACGACGAAGGGCCTGCTGCGTGCGGCAGGGCCCGCTCCGTGCGGCAGGGCCCGCTCCGTGCAGCGGGGCCCGCTCCGTGCAGCGGGGCCCGCCCCCGTGAAGTACGGGTGCGGGCCCTGTGGCCATCGGTGTCCCGCCCGCCGGGTGACCTGGGTGCGGCGGGCGGCGGCGCGTCAGCCCGGGATCAGGCCGTCGTCGCCGAGCATCTCCCTGACCTCGTCCAGCGAGGCGTCGGGCGCGGGCAGGATCAGCTCGGACGGCTCCAGCGCGTCATCGGGGAGCGGCGTTCCCAGTCGGCGGACGGCGTCGAGCAGCGACCCCAGCGTGCGCCGGAAGCCCTCCTCGTCGCCCGCTTCCATCTCCGCGAGCAGCTCGTCGTCCAGCGCATTGAGCTCGGCGAAGTGGCTGTCGGCCAGCCTCGCCTGCCCCTCCCCCATGATGCGGACAATCATGACGGGCCCCTGTCCTACTGCTTGTCGAACCGGTGCTGGGTCTGCGACGGCTGGCCCGTGCCGGGGGCGCCGCCCTCGATGGCCTGCTGGTGCGCCGACGGGCCGCCCGCCAGCTCGGCCTTCATCCGCTGGAGCTCCAGCTCCACGTCCGTGCCGCCGGAGAGGCGGTCCAGCTCGGCCTGGATGTCGTCCTTGGAACCGAGACCGCTCTGGTCGTCGAGGGCGCCGGAGGCCAGCAGCTCGTCGATCGCACCGGCGCGGGCCTGGAGCTGGGCGGTCTTGTCCTCGGCCCGCTGGATCGCCAGACCGACGTCGCTCATCTCCTCCGAGATGCCGGAGAAGGACTCCGCGATGCGGGTCTGCGCCTGCGCGGCCGTGTAGGTGGCCTTGATGGTCTCCTTCTTCGTCCGGAAGGCGTCCACCTTGGCCTGCAGGCGCTGGGCGGCGAGCGTCAGCTTCTCCTCCTCGCCCTGCAGGGTCTGGTGCTGCACCTCCAGGTCGCTGACCTGCTGCTGGAGCGAGGCGCGGCGGGACAGCGCCTCGCGCGCCAGGTCCTCGCGGCCCAGGGCGAGGGCCTTGCGGCCCTGGTCCTCCAGCTTGGCGGACTGACCCTGGAGCTGGTTGAGCTGCAGCTCCAGGCGCTTGCGGGAGGTCGCCACGTCGGCGACCCCGCGGCGCACCTTCTGCAGCAGCTCCAGCTGCTTCTGGTACGAGTAGTCGAGGGTCTCGCGCGGGTCCTCGGCCCGGTCAAGGGCCTTGTTCGCCTTCGCGCGGAAGATCATCCCCATACGCTTCATGACACCGCTCATGGGCTTCGCGCGCCCCCTTCTAGACGGACTGTGCTCCAGGTCACCGACAGGACCCACAGTACGGGCCCTGTCTCCATTACCGCACTGTTCGAGTACGGATGCGCTCCTCCTCCAGGACGAGTACCCCGGCGCCGTGTCAGGCGTAAGGAGTAGGTGATCCCCGAGACCGGCGGAACCCCCGCACTGGGAAGACGCCCGCCGTTGCCGGATCGTTCCCCGCGGAGGTGGGGCCCGTGGCCCCGACCACGTACGCTTGGGTTTTGTGTTTGGTAGCCGCTCCTCCAAGGAAGAGAAGGCCGCCGCCGCCGACAAGGCGAGCGCCGACCTCTCGCAGCCCCGTGACCCGCAGGCCCCGAAGGGCCGCCCGACGCCGAAGCGTGCTGTGGCCCAGTCGCAGCGCAAGGCCGTGGTGGCCTCGACCGGCAACCGCAAGGAGGACGCCAAGCGAGCCCGTGAACGCCGCCGGGAAGAGATGGCCAGGCAGCGCGAGGCGCTGGCCAACGGCGACGAGCGGTACCTGCCCGCCCGTGACAAGGGTCCCGTCCGCCGCTTCGTCCGCGACTTCGTGGACTCCCGCTTCTCGGTCGCCGAGATGTTCCTGCCGCTGGCAGTGATCATCCTGGTGATGAGCATGATCCGGGTGAACCAGATCCAGAGCATCTCGCTGATGCTGTGGCTCGGCGTGATCGTCCTGATCATCCTCGACTCCATCGGCCTCGCGTTCCGCCTCCGCAAGGCGCTGAACGAGCGCTTCGCGAACGAGCCGCGCCGCGGCGCGATCGCGTACGGCCTGATGCGCACCCTCCAGATGCGCCGGCTGCGCCTGCCCAAGCCGCAGGTCAAGCGCGGGGAACGGCCCTGAGCGAGGACTTCGCACAGGGGGCCCGGCTCTGGCTCGAAGGCCTGGGCGGACTGCGCAACGCGGTCCGGCAGGAGCTCGTGGGCCGGCAGGTCGAGGAACAGATCACGCACCGCTTCCCCGTCGGGCAGCGGCTGCGCGTCCTCGACGTCGGCATGGGCCAGGGCACTCAGGCCCTGCGCCTCGCCCGCGCCGGCCACAAGGTCACCGGCCTGGAGCAGGACCCCGACATGCTGGCGGTCGCGCACGCGGCGCTGGCCGCCGAGCCGGCCGGGATCCGCGACCGCGTCCAGCTGTTAGAGGGCGACGGCCGCGAGACGGGCGCCCACTTCGTGCCGGGCAGCTTCGACGTGGTGCTGTGCCACGGGGTGCTGATGTACGTCCCCGAGGCCGACGCCATGCTCGCCGGGCTGGCCCGCATGCTGGCGCCGGGCGGCCTGCTGTCCCTGCTGGTGCGCAACGGTGACGCCCTCGCGCTGCGGCCGGGGCTGGCCGGGGACTGGTCCGGGGCGCTCGCGGCCTTCGACACCGTCGACTACACGAACCGGCTCGGTCTTGACGTGCGCGCCGACCGGCTGGCCGATCTGACGGCCACCCTGTCCGGCATCGGCGCGCCGCTCTCCACCTGGTACGGCGTACGGGTCTTCACCGACGGCACCGAGGCCGACGCGGAACTCCCGCCGGACGAGGAACTCGAAGCGCTGCTCGCCGCCGAGGAACGCGCCGGACGGACCGACCCCTACCGGTCGGTGGCGGCGCTCCTGCACCTGTGCGGGGTCCGGGGCTAGACCCCGTCCGCGCCCCGCACCCGCACCCCGCCTCGAACGCCGACGGGCCCGGGACGGCCCCCGGGCCGTCCCGGGCCCGCCCGGCGGGTCACGCCTCGGCGGCCGCGCTGAGGCTCATCTTGTAGATCTCCGTGTCGTCCTCGAAGAGGGTGACCCGGTCCGCGCCTCCGTCGAGGAGCTCCTTCCAGACCTCGCCGATCCAGGATTCGGCGTCCCCCTGGGTGGTGAACTCCTCCGGTTCCACCGCCGGGGTCGTCTCGGCGCCGTCGGCCTTCTCGAACCGCCACGTCCACACCATGTCCGCCTCCGTTGCTCGCACGCGATCTCACACTTCTCGGCATGAGTGTGCCCGCAGAGTAACCGGACGCGCACCAGTACCGGCGACGCGGGAGGATCTCTGTGTGGAACTCACCTTGCTCGGCACCGGTACCCCTGAAGGACTGCCCCGCCCCGGCTGTCCCTGCGCCGCCTGCGCGGTCTCCGTGGGCACGCTCGCCCGCGCCGCGACCGCCGTCCTCGTGGACGGTGCGCTGCTGCTGGACCTGACGCCCGGGGCGGTGCTGGCCGGGGCCCGCGCGGGGCATTCGCTGGCCGGCGTACGGCAGGTGCTGCTGACGCACCCGCACGACGGGCCGCCCGTCGAGCTGCCGCCCGGACTGCCCACCGCGGGCCGGGTGCCGGACGGGCGGGAGCTCGCGGTGATCAGCGGGCACCGGGTGCGGGCGGTGCCGATGGACGCGCCGGGCACCGGGTACGAGGTCACCGGCCCGGACGGGAGCCGGCTGCTGTACCTGCCGCCCGGCGGGGCGCCGGCCGGCACCGACGGGACGACGGCGCGGCGCGCGTACGACGTGGTCTTCGCGGACGTGCTCGGCCGCCCCGAGGCCCTGGCACGGCTGCGCGCGAGCGGCGCCGTCGGCCCGGCCACCGACGTGATCGCCGTGCACGTGGACCACGACACCCCGCCGGGCCGGGAACTGGAACGCCGGTGCGCGGCCGCCGGTGCCCGCGTGGTGCCCGACGGCACCACGGTGAGGGCGGGCGACTACCACGCGGTGCCGGACGTACCGCGCCGCACCCTGGTGCTGGGCGGTGCCCGCTCGGGCAAGTCCTTCGAGGCGGAACGGCGGCTGGAGTCCTTCCCGGAGGTGGTCTACGTCGCCACCGGCGGCACCCGCGACGGCGACGCGGAGTGGGCCCAGCGCGTCGGCCTGCACCGCGAGCGGCGTCCGGCCGGATGGCGGACGGTGGAGACCTGCGAGCTGGCTCCACTGCTGGAGCGGTCCGGCCCCCCTCTGCTGATCGACTGCCTCGCGCTGTGGCTCACCGACGCCATGGACCGGGCCGGCGCCTGGGACGACTCGGTTTGGGCGGCGGGCGGCCAGAAGGAGCTGCGCGAACGGATGGCCGACCTCGTGGCGGCGGTCCGCGCGACGCGCCGCCGGGTGGTGCTCGTCAGCAACGAGGTGGGCGCCGGCGTGGTCCCCGCGACCGCGGCGGGACGGCGGTTCCGCGACGAGCTGGGCCGCCTCAACAACGCGGTGGCGGGCGAGTGCGAGCACGTCCTGCTCGTGGTGGCGGGGCAGCCGCTCGCCCTCAAGGAGCAGCCCGGGTGACGGCCCGCCGGGGGATCGGCGGGAGCGCCCCTGAGGGAGGGCCTGACCGGCTGTAGTCTCTGGCAGATGACCACGCTGAATCTCGACGACTTCTCCGATCTGATCGAACGCCCCGACGGGGGCGTCCGGCGTGATGCCGAGGATCGCCGTGAGCGGCTGGCCGTGCCGCCCGGCGCGCTGGGACGGCTCGACGACCTCGCCGAATGGCTGGCCGCCGCACAGGGGCAGGTCCCGGTGAAGCCGATCGAGCGGCCGCGCGTCGTGCTGTTCGCCGCCGACCACGGGATCGCCGCCCAGGGCGTCTCGGCGCGGGCCGCGGGCAGCACCCACGAGCTGGTCCGTTCCGTTCTGGAGGGGACCAGCCCGGTCTCCATCCTGGCGGGGCGGCTCGGCGCGGGCGTGCGCGTCGTGGACGCCGGGCTGGACTGCGACCCCGGGCTGCTGCCCGAGGACGTGACCCGGCACCGCGTACGGCGCGGCAGCGGCCGGATCGACGTGGAGGACGCGCTGACGGCGCAGGAGGCCGAGGCCGCACTGCGCCTGGGCATCCGGATCGCCGACGAGGAGGCCGACTCCGGTACGGACCTGGTCGTCCTCGGCGACATCGGCGTGGGCGCCACCACCGTGGCGGCGGTGCTGGTCGCCGCGCTCTGCGGAACGGACGCGTCCGTGGTCACCGGCCGCGGCGGGGTGCCGATCGACGACCTGGCCTGGATGCGCAAGTGCGCCGCCGTCAGGGACTCGCTGCGCCGGGCCCGCCCGGTCCTCGGCGACCAGATGGCACTGCTGGCGGCGGTCGGCGGCGCGGACGTCGCCGCGATCACCGGCTTCCTGCTCCAGTGCGCGGTGCGCCGTACGCCGGTCATCCTCGACGGGGTCGTCTCGGCGGCCTGCGGACTGGTGGCCCAGCGGGCCGCCTTCCGCTCCCCGGACTGGTGGCTGGCCGGACAGACCAGCGGGGAACCGGGCCAGGCCAAGGCCCTGGACCGGATGGCACTCAACCCCGTGCTCGACCACGGCGTCACAGTGGGAGAAGGAACCGGGGCCTTGCTGGCACTCCCCCTGGTCCAGGCGGCCGCCGCACTCGCGGCGGAACTGCCGGAGCGGGCGGCTGTGGAACAGCCGACGGACTGAGACACCGGGCACTACGGGCCTGACCAGTCCGCAGTGCTTGCACTGCCTGTGGACGGTGACGCCCCATATCATCGCTTTTCATGGGAGAGGTCCGCTTGACCAGCGTAGACACCGACCGGAGCCTGGATCAGGCCTCCGGCAAGGGTTCCAACAACAAGAAGGAGTCCGGCGGCGAGCCCGCCGCGAAGGCCGAGAGCCGCAGAGGGAGCGCATCGTCGAGGCGCAGCGCCGCCTTCGCGGTCTGGTACCTGCGGGCCGTCACCTTCGTGAACTTCCTCAGCGCGGTGTGGCTTTCGCTCGGGCAGGACCTGCGCAGGCACAACACCGCCGACTTCTACACCCCGTACCTGCTGACGGCCGGGTTCGCGTCCGGCCTGTTCTCGATGCTGCTCGCGGTGACCATGGGCCGCCGCAAGCGGGCCGCGTGGATCCTGAACCTGGTGGTCAGCGGCATGCTGCTGCTGGCCTTCGCGGTCGCCGCGTTCGCCCCGTGCACGAGCGGCGAATTCAACCTGTGCTACCCGGAGTTCCGCGACCACGCGCAGAACTGGGTCTCGCTCGCCCTGACGGCCGCCTTCGTCGGCGCGCTGCTGGTGGGCCGCCACGAGTTCTACGCCAAGGGCGACCGCTCGAACCCGAAGCTGGCCACCGCCGTCGCCGCCGTCGGCCTGCTGCTGACCTCGCTGGTCGCCGCCCTGCTGGTGGGCGCCACCAATACGGACCCGGACCGCGCCGACGCGACGTTCCTGGCCCGCTGGCGGTACGGCGTGATGCGGCTGATCACGCTCGCGCCCGACGACAAGGCGTACAACGCGATCGCCACGCCCGCCTGGGTGGACGTCTTCATCAACGTGATGTCGATGCTGCTGCTGCTCGCGGTGCTGTTCGCGGCCTTCCGCTCGCGCCGCGCCGTCGACCCGCTCACCCCCGAGGACGAGGAGCGGCTGCGGGCGCTGCTCGCCAAGCAGGGTGACCGCGACTCGCTCGGCTACTTCGCGCTGCGCCGCGAGAAGTCCGTGATCTGGTCCCCCACCGGCAAGGCCGCCGTCACCTACCGCGTCGTCGGCGGGGTCTCGCTGGCCTCCGGCGACCCCATCGGCGACCCCGAGGCGTGGCCGGGGGCGATCGAGCCGTGGCTGGCCGAGGCCCGCGAGCACGGCTGGGTGCCGGCCGTGATGGGCGCCAGCGAGGAGGCCGGACAGATCTACGCGCGGCACGGCCTGGACGCCCTGGAGCTCGGCGACGAGGCCATCGTGGAAACCGACGAGTTCACGCTGGAGGGCCGCGCGATGCGGACCGTCCGGCAGGCCTTCAACCGGGTCAAGCGGGCCGGGTACACGGTCCGCATCCGCCGCCACGCCGACATCCCGGCGGAGGAGATGGACGTCCTCCTCAAGAGGGCCGACGACTGGCGCGACGGCGCGACCGAGCGCGGCTTCTCCATGGCCCTGGGCCGCCTCGGCGATCCCGACGACGGCCAGTGCGTGATGCTGGAGTGCACCGACGGCAACGGCGACCTGCGGGCCGTGCTGTCCTTCGTGCCGTGGGGCCCCAAGGGCCTGTCGCTCGACCTGATGCGCCGTGACCGGGACTCCGAGAACGGCCTGATGGAGTTCATGGTCATCGAACTCCTGGAACGCGCGAAGGAGATCGGCGTCACACAGGTCTCACTGAACTTCGCGATGTTCCGTTCCGTCTTCGAGCGGGGGTCCAAGCTCGGCGCGGGTCCGGTGCTGCGCATGTGGCGCTCCCTGCTGAGCTTCTTCTCCCGTTGGTGGCAGATCGAGTCCCTCTACCGGGCCAACGCCAAATACCGGCCGATCTGGGAGCCGCGGTTCATGCTCTTCGAGAAGAGTTCCGACCTGCTGCGCATCGGTGTCGCGGCGGGCCGGGCCGAGGGCTTCCTGGAGGCGCCCGGCCTGCCGAAGTGGCTGCACCGCAGACATCTGGAGACGATTCGTTGACGTCGTGGTCGACGGCCCCACTACGGCGGTTCCCCCGCCGGGAGTGGGGCCCCATGTTCTGGACCATCCGGAACGCGCTCGTCCGCGACAAGTGGCGCGCGATCCCGATGACCATCGGCGCCGTCTGCCTGACCTCCGTCTTCCAGGTCGTGCAGAACACGTCGTGGGGCTTCCAGCCCGTCCAGGACCTGGGGTCCGTCAAGGCCGTCGACCCCCTGTGGCTCGCCGTGCTGCGCACGCCGCTGTCACTGTTCGTGCCCGCCCTCGACCTGCCGGTGTGGGGGGCCCTCGCCCAGATCCTGCTGGTGTTCGGGATCTCGGAGATCTGCATCGGCTGGTGGCGCACCCTGCTGATCGGCTACATCGCCACCCTCGCCGGAACCACCTACGCCCGGATCGGGCTCTCCCTGGGCCCCGACCACCCCTTCGGCCTGCCGCTGTCCGACCGGATCGTCAACGACACCGGCCCGTCCGCCGCCGTGGTGGGCCTCGCGATCTACGTCTGCTGGCGCTACCGGGCGTACTTCACCGGGTCGCTGGTGATCCTCGTGATGATCGGCGAGGTGCTGTTCAAGGACAACCTGGCGGGCAAGGAGCACCTGGCGGCCATCGCCGCCGTGATGGCCGTGTGCACGGTCCGCGCGAAGTGGGGACCCGCCCGCTCCCGCGCCCCGGTCGTCCGCAGGCCGCCGCCCGTCCTCTAGGGGCACCCTCGCCTCCGGGGCGCCGATGCCGGGCTCACGGCGGCGCGCCCCTTCGGCTCGGGAGCCCGGTGCCCTGCGGCCGGGAGGCCGTACCGTATCGGGGTGACGACAGACCTCGGGCCCTTCGCCCCCACCCGGCAGTGGATGCGGGCGCACCCGCTCGCCACCGACGCCGTGCTCGCGTTCGGGGCGTTCGTCTGCATGGTCGTCGGGTCCTTCGCCGATCCGCAYGGACCGCACGGGCCCACCTTCGGGACCCGCACGCCCGAACCGTTCTCCCTGCTGCTGATGCTGATCGGCTCGGCGGCACTGGTGCTGCGCCGCCGCAGGCCCTGGACCGTACTGGCCGTCACCTGCGGGGTCTCGCTGCTGGAGCTGAGCACCGGGGAGCCGCGGGCGCCCGTCGCGATGTCCGCGGTGATCGCCCTGTACACGGTGGCCTCCCGCACCGACCGGCCGACCACCTGGCGGATCGGGCTCGTGACGATGGCCGGGCTGACCGGGGTGGCGATGCTCGCCGGGCCGCTGCCCTGGTACGCGCAGGAGAACATCGGCATCTTCGCCTGGACCGGGATGGCCGCGGCCGCCGGGGACGCGGTGCGCAGCCGCAGGGCGTTCATCGACGCCATACGGGAACGGGCGGAGCGGGCCGAGCGGACCCGCGAGGAGGAGGCCCGGCGACGGGTCGCCGAGGAGCGGCTGCGCATCGCCCGGGACCTGCACGACGTGGTGGCCCACCACATCGCCCTGGTCAACGTGCAGGCGGGGGTGGCCGCGCACGTCATGGACAAGCGGCCCGACCAGGCGAAGGAGGCCCTGGCCCACGTACGGGACGCGAGCCGCTCCGCCCTGAACGAGCTGCGCGCCACGGTGGGGCTGCTGCGGCAGTCGGGCGATCCGGAGGCGCCGACGGAACCGGCTCCGGGGCTGGCCCTGCTGGACGAACTGCTCGACACCTTCCGGCACGCCGGACTGCCCGTACGCGTGCTCATGCAGGTGGGGGCGGACGCCGAACCGCTGCCGGCCGCCGTGGACCTGGCGGCGTACCGGGTGATCCAGGAAGCGCTGACCAATGTCCGCAAGCACGCCGGCCCGGGAGCGAAGGCCGAGGTCAGCGTGGTGCGGGTGGGCGCCTCGGTGGAGGTGACCGTGCTGGACGACGGCGGGGACTCGGCCGACTCCGCCCCCGCGCCGACGGACCCGGGCGGCGGGCACGGCCTGCTCGGCATGCGGGAGCGGGCGGGCGCCCTGGGCGGCTCCTGCTTCACCGGCCCCCGCTTCGGGGGCGGTTACCGGGTGCACGCGATCCTGCCGGTGGCCTGACCCGGCGCTAACAGGACTTCCTCCAGGGGCCCAGTTCGAGCTTCTTCTGCAGCGAGCTGAGCTTCAACTGCCGCGAGCGTGCGCAGAACTCGTCCGTGGACAGTTCGTACTCGACGTGGAAGACGGCCTTGCCCGCCCGGATGAACGGGGTCAGCTCGTCGCACTCCCGGTACTGGGCGCACTGCTCGTTGACCGCGAAGTCGTAGTCGCCGAGAAGCTGCGGGATCTGGTCGAGGTCGTTCTTGAGTCCCACGGCCAGTCCCCGGTCGTGGGCGAGCTTCGCGATCATCCGGTTGAACTTCAGCTGGTCCTCGGCGGTCACCGGGAAGCCGGAGTCGTTGTGATAGGCGTCCATGTTGTCCGGTTCGACGGCGTCGAAGCCCTTGTCGCGGCACATGTCGAAGCGCTTGGCCATCAGCCGCTCGACGTCGGCCAGCCGCCGGACGTCGATCCACCGCTCACCCTTCCAGCCGTTGCCCTCGCCGAGCATGTCCTTCGGGAAGTCCCCGGAGTCGGGGCGGAAGTCCTCCCAGGCGCCGGTGGAGATGTAACAGATGGTGCGGCGGCCGGCCTTCTTCAGGCCGGCCACCTCCTCCTTGGAGGTGAGGAACCCGTCGATGTCGTACACGGGCACGTCCACGGAGGCGTCGAGTCCGCCGCTGAGCTGCCACTGCCAGGCCGTCCCGGGCAGCGGCTGCCAGCGGCCCCCCGGCGCCGGGGAGGGGACCGGGGTGACGGCCGTGGAGGGGGTGGGCCCCGGTTCCGGGGTCTCCTCGTCGTCGGGTTCGGAGGAGCATCCGGTGAGCACGAGCAGGGCGCCGGCGGCGATGACCGCGAGCCCGGTGGTGAAACGCTTCATCCGGCTGCCTCCAGGGCGTTCGGGAGGGTCCCCCAGGGGTGCGCGCCGGTGCCGGGGACCGCGCAGTGCACTCCGGCCCGGCGCACCGCCGCGAGCTCCGCGGCGGGCGCGCCCGGCGGGACCGCGTACACGAGGTGGCAGAAGGTCCGGGCCGGGTGGTCGGCGGTCCAGGCGGGCGGCGCCGCCGCCGCGTCGCGGTAGGCGTCCCAGGGTCCCTCGAAGGTGACGAGCAGGTCGGCGAGTTCGACGTACCCGGGGTGCGGGTGGACGCCGTGGTTCAGGACGAGCGTACGGGCCCCCGCGGCACGGGCCGCGACGGCGAGCCGTCCGTAGTGGGGCAGCAGCCCGGGATCGGCGGCGGCCTGGTCGAGGAAGGCCCCGTCGGTGGCGTACCAGTCGCGGTGGCGCAGCAGGTCCTGGACCACCTCCGCGTGCGGGCGGCGCCCGTAGTCCGTGTCGACGTAGCCGAGGACGGCCACGCCGGCGTCCCGCAGCCGGGCGCAGACGTCGGCGAACCGTTCGTCGGGGGCCCGGCCCGGACCGCTGTCGGGATTGAGCACCACGGAGTGGAGCCGGCCCGCGGAGCGGATGAGCAGCTCCCAGTCCTCGGGCCGGTCGGCGGGATGCTCGTAGAGCGGCACCAGCAGCATGGGGTCCTTCTCCTCGTACGCGGACACGTGATCGGCGCTCACCGGTGGGCCGTGGCCCTGCCGAGGAGCAGGCACACCAGGACGGCCAGGGCCGCCGCGGCGCCGCCCGCCACGACGAGCTGCACCAGCCGGGGCTGGCCCACCCCGGCGAGCAGGGCCACGCTCTGGGCGACGGCGGCGCAGGCGCAGACCACGGCCGCGGGCCGGACGGCGCCGAAGGACTGCAGGAGCAGTCCGGTCCACATCACGGCGCCCAGGAGCAGCAGGGTCGCGACGCGGATCCAGCTCAGGCCGGGGGCGTCCGGCCACAGCAGGGTTCCCGTGACGCCGAGGGCGAGCAGCACCACCAGGTAGACGGCCAGGCAGCCGGCCAGGGTGGAGAGCATCCTGCGCCGGAACGCCCGGGGCGAGCGGGCGGCCCGCAGCCCGGCGAGGCTGCCGCTGCGGAAGCGGTGCAGCAGCCACTCGGCGGGGCCCATGCTGAGGGTGAGGGCCACCGCGGAGGGCGCGGCGACCGCCTCGGCGGGGCCGCCGGAGAGCACCTCTCCCAGCGCGGCGTACAGCACGAGCAGGCCGGTGCCGAGGCCGAAGACCCCGTAGGGCACCGAGTCCCCGATCCGGGGGCCGTGCCGGGCGTGGTCCTCCTCGGCGCCGCGCAGCATCCGCCAGCGCACCGGGCCCCGTTCGCCGGGCCGGCGCCGGAGCCGGTCGCGGACCCGGCGCACGGCGGCCCGTACGCCCCGTTCGACCGGGAGTTCGCGCAGGGCGAGCGTGCAGGCGGCCAGCAGGGACACGGCGAGCAGGGCCACCCGAAGCGGCACGGGCAGGTCCGTGAAGAGGGACAGCACCGCCCCCGCGGCCATCGGGCCGAGCGCGGCGAGCAGCGCCCGCTCGCGGCCGAGCACCAGCAGGACGGTGGCGGCCCCGACGTACAGGGCCTGGCCGGCGGCGAAGCCGTACGAGAACGGCGGGCCGCCGGGGACGGCGAGCGCGGCGGCGGTGCCCAGCAGCGCCCCGGCGGGGGCTCCGGCGAGCAGGGTCCGCCGGGCGGCGGCCCGGTCGCCGAGGCCGAGCCAGGAGTAGGCGCGGTGGGACAGGGTCTGGTCCCAGACCCAGCCGATGAGGGCCCCGGCGAGCAGGGTCAGGGTGCCGGCGGGCAGTCCGAGCCGGTCCGGGGGGCCTTCGAGGAGGGGGGCGCCCAGGACGTAGGCGAGACCGGGCAGGACGAAGATCACCCCGCGGAGCAGGCAGGCGGTGAGGGAGACCTTCCAGGGGTCGCCGACCTCGTCCGGTTCCGGGAAGGAGCGCGGGACGCGGGCGTAGAGCTCCTCGGCGAGGGCGAAGGAGTCGTGGCGGCCGTAGGTCAGGCGGATGTACTCGTCGTTCATGCCGTCGGATTCGAGGACGGCGGCGATCTCGTCGGGGTGCACGGCGGCGGCGATGAACGCGCCGAGGCGGTCGGCGAGTTCGTCCATGGGATCGGCGGCGGCCGCCGCCCCCGGCCCGGTGCGCCGGGGCCGGGGGACGGCGGGGAGGGTGTCGGTGCGGCCGGCCCCCGCGCCGGGACCGCCGCTCCCGCGGCCCGCGGCGGCGGCGTGGCCGACGTGGACCCAGCCGCCCTCCGGTCCGGGGGGCCTGAGCCAGAGCGATCCGCTCACCACAGGCTCCCGTCCGCTGCGAGTTCGCGGTACCAGGGGTCCGCGAGCCGCTGGGTCCAGTCGTCGCCGGCGCGGACGGGCAGGACGGGCTGCCCGGCGAGTTCCCGGTAGATGTGCCGGAAGCCGTCGACGGACTGGTGGAGGGTGAACTTCTCGACGACCCGTCGGCGGGACAACCGGCCGAGTTCGGCCCGGCGTTCGTCGTCGCGCAGCAGGGCCAGGGTGGCGCGGGCCATGGTCTCGGGTTCGCGGGGCGGGACGACGAGCCCGGTGTCCCCGACGGCCTCGCGGACGCCCCCGACGTCCGTGGAGACGGTGGTGCGCCCGCAGGACATGGCCTCGATGATGCTGAAGGGGAAGCCCTCGCTGATGGACGAGAGCATCACGACGCTGCCCGCCGCGTACGCCTTGGCGACCTCGGCGATGCGGCCCTCGTAGCTGATCCCGTCGCCGACGCCGAGTTCGGCGGCGAGCTTCTCCAGGCGGAGCCGGTACTCCTCGCAGCCCGCCGGGACCGGCCCGAAGAGGCGCAGGCGCAGGGCGGGCAGTTCCCGGCGCATGAACGCGTAGGCGCGGATGAGGGTTTCGAGGTCCTTGATCGGGTCGATGCGGCCGCACCAGCTGAGGGTGGGGACCTCGGGTTCGGGCCCGGCCTCGGGGAAGGCGTGCGGATCGACGCCGTTGTAGACGGTGCGGATCCGCTCGGCGTCGGCGCCCCCGCGCTCCTCCCAGCGGCGGTTGTACTGGTTGACGGGGGTGATCAGGTCGGCCTGCCGGTACCCCTCGGAGTTCAGCTCCCGGTAGAAGCCCAGCATCAGGGCCTTGACGGGCCAGCGCTGGGCGGCGGTGCGGTAGCCGAGGTAGCGCTCGCGCAGGTAGATGCCGTGCTCGGTGAGGAGGAACGGCACCTGGTCGAGGCGTTTGGCGGCGAGGGCCGGGAGGGTCGCGAGGCCGCTGCTCACGGCGTGGGCGACGCTGTCGGGCGGGATCCGCACGGACAGCGGGCGCAGGGCGTGTTCCAGCAGGTCGGTGGCGGTGAGCGCGTCGTGGATGGTGGGTTCGGCCTGGGCGGTGACCAGGCCGGGGCGGGTCCAGACGTCCATCAGGAGGCGGAGCACCGACTCGGAGCGCAGGGCCGGGGTGAGGCGGCCGGCCCGGGCGAGGCGGGCGAACTCGCCGAGGGCCTCGGAGAAACCGCCGTGTGCGGGGTCGATCAGCGAGAGCAGGAAGGTCTCGTAGAGGGCGGCGAAACGGCGGTGGGCCTTGCCCCGCAGCGCGGACCGGCGGGTCCGGGAGGGCGGCGGGCCCCAGAGCGGGAAGGAGGTGTGCCGGTAGACGTTGCGCGGCAGTTCCCAGGTGACCGGCTCACGTCCGGAGCCGGTCAGGGCTATGACGTTGAAGTCGACCTCCGGCATGCCGCGGACGAGCTGGTCGCACCAGGTGCTGACGCCCCCGTGGACGTGTGGATAGGTGCCTTCTGTGAGCATGGTGACATGACGCCCATGGCTCATGCGGTGTGTCCCCCCAGGACTGAATTCTCTTGTGCTCGGTTCGCCTCCGGGGGCGCTCCGGCCGGCTCCGGGCCGGCGCGCCCCCTTCGGTTCACGCGCGCAGGACTGCGGCCGAGCGGCGGCGGGCCGCTCGGCCGGACGAGGCGGTGGCGCGGGTCAGGCGAGCTTCAGGGTGACCGCCGACTGGAGCAGGTCGGGAGACGTCCAGGCGGAACGGGTGCCGGCGTAGGCGGTGCCGAAGTCCGCCGTGCCGAGCAGGAGCTGCTTCTTGGTCCCGTTGGGCGCGGTGACCGGGGCGACCACGCCCGAGGGCGCCTTGACGGTGACGTCCTTGCCGATGCGGTAGGCGGTGACCTGGTTGTTGGCGACCGCCTTGTCCCAGGCGGCGCGGCGGCTCAGCTCGACCCCGGTGTCCTTCATGCTCTGGTTGACGATCGGCGCGCTGGTCGCGTACAGCGCGCGGTAGGTGTCGAGGACCTGGTTCAGCACCGGGTACAGGGTGCGGTCCTCGGCCAGGTTGGACTGGTGGACGTAGTGCGGCTTCGGGTCGTTGGCGAGCACGTGGCGCAGGGCGGTCCGGGCCTCGGCCGGGACGATGTAGTCCTGGTAGCCGGTGTTGACGTCGAGCGGGGCCGGCAGACAGGTGGAGGTCGCCGGGTTGTCCTCGCAGAGGCCGCTGCCGCCGTCGGCCCGGCTGGTGTAGATCCAGTTGTACTCGTCGGCCATCTCGGCGTTGGTGCCCGTGTTGTAGTACACGTTCATCGGGTAGCGCGGGACGGTCAGGGCGGCTCCGGCGGCACGCTGCGCGGATTCGCGGGAGTTGTCGCTGCCGGCCCACTTCACGCCGTTGTCGGCGAAGGCGCCCGCCAGGTTGGGGTTGTCCGTGGGCTGCTGGGGGAGGGTCTTGAGACCGGAGTGCTCGCCGGTGACGATCTCGGTCCGGTCGGTGGTGATGCCGTGCGAGGCGGCCCAGTTGTTGTTGTCGCGGATCTGGGCGGAGATGTCGGCCCGGCTCATCCAGTTCGTCGCGCCCTGGGCGTTCTTCGTGCAGGTCCAGGGGATGGTGGAGGTGTCCTGGGTGCAGCCGAGGAAGAGGTGCGTGTAGGTGTGGTTCATCCACCGGTACTTGGCCCGGTCCGCGACCAGTTGCGCGGTCAGGGCGTCGGTGCCCCCGTTCTCGGTCTTCCACTCCTCCCCGGCGCCGGCGTTGAAGAGCATGTCGAGCTTGAAGTTCTTGCTCGTCTGCCACTGCGCCGCGTACTGGGCGTCGGCGGCGGTCATGCGGATGGTGCTCTCCTTGCCCTCGCCGCCCGCGCAGGCGTAGTCGCCGGGCGTGCAGTCGAGGGCCTTGTCCCAGCGGGCGTCCGGGGCGAAGACGTCGTCGACGTGGACCGCGAAGTAGTTGCGCTCCTGGCCGAGGTGGACGCCCTGGGTGAGCCACTCGACGATGCCCCGGGCCAGCAGCCGGAACTGCTGCTGGTACTGGTTGTAGGCGAAGGTGGCGACCAGTTCGCTGCGACCGTCGTGGGTGTACTCGCCGAGGAGCGAGGCCCGCCCGGTGCCGCCGGGGACGGGGGCGTCCAGGTAACTGGTGTAGCCGGCGCGCGGCTTCGCCATGAAGCCGTAGCTCTCCATGATGAGCGGAGAGTTGTCCTCGAAGGCGACCTGACCCTGCAGGTACCCGAAGGGACCCGCCTTCCCCGCGGTGGTGACGGCGGCCTGGGTGCCGTCGAGCGTGCCGCCGTAACCGCCGTTGTCCGTGTACTCCAGGCCGACCTCGGGGTGCGCCCAGGTGTAGGCGTCGACCTGGCGGATCCCGTACGCCGTCTCGTACGCGGTGAGCGCGGCGAGCTCGGCCGAGCCCGCGCCGAACGGGTTCTCGTTCGGCAGGATGACCCCCTGGAACTTCGCTCGCGGACGGCCGGAGACCGTGTCGCTGAGGAACGCCGCGTCGATCACCGGGCGGCTCGCGCTGCTCAGGTCGACGCGGGTGTACGGGACTCCGGTGTCGCGGAGCTCGGCGGTGAGCGCCTCGACGGCGCCGCCGCCGTCGTCGACGACCAGCACCTTCAGGTCGATGCGCGGTGCGACGGTCGCCGCCTGGGCGGTCGCCGCGGGTACCGCGACCGCCATCAGGGCTGCTGCGGCCATCGCCGCGGCGACCCTGTTCATCCGGTTCTTGTTGACCATTTCGGCCTTCCCCCCGCAGGCGTCCCTCGGCAGCGGCCCAAGGCGGAAGGCCGGGCCGGGGAGGCTCTGTGGAAATCATGCAAAGGGACCCCGCGTCCCCTTGCGAGAGTGGGTCGAGTCTCTCGGACCTCGTCAGGTCTAAAGAGCAAACCTGGAGCAGAGTCCACAGATGGGTGAACCTGATGGCCCTTTGATCGAACAACTTGACAAACCTTCGAGTGACGTACGGACGAGTACCTGCGCGTAGGCTCGTTTCCGGCGGCCGCCGGGCCCGAATACGATCGCTGCGGAGCGGCCGGAGATCCCGACGTGTCCGCAGCGCCCACACACACAAACGGAAGCGAGACTTCACCACCGTGACTGCTCTGACTCTCAGCACTGCCGGCGCGGCGACGCTGCGCGCCGACGCCCTCGTCGTCGGCGTGGCGAAGGGCCCCAAGGGGCTCGTCGTGGCCGCGGGCGCCGAGGCCGTGGACAAGGCGTTCGACGGAAAGCTCGCCACCGTGCTCGACGCACTCGGCGCCTCGGGCGGCGAAGGCGAGACCACCAAGCTGCCCGCGCCGGCCGGCCTCAAGGTCCCGGTCGTGCTGGCGGTCGGCCTGGGCACCGCGCCCGAGCAGGACGAGTCCTTCGACGAGGAGGCCCTGCGCCGCGCCGCCGGCGCCRCCGCCCGCGCCCTGCACGGCACGAAGAAGGCCGCCTTCGCCCTCCCCCTGGACGACGCCTCCGCCGTCACCGCCGTGGCCGAGGGCGCGCTGCTGGGCGCGTACGCCTTCACCGCCTACCAGGGCGGCGAGAAGAAGGGCGCCAAGGGCTCCGGCCCCAAGCAGCCGCTGGCCGAGGTCGCCCTGCTGGGCGCCAAGCCGCGCGACAAGGAGCACAAGGCCGCGGCCGAGCGCGCCACCGTGGTCGCCACCGAGGTCAACATCGCCCGCGACCTGATCAACACCCCGCCGAACGACCTCACCCCCGAGGCCTTCGCCGCCGTCGCGTCCGCGACCGCGAAGGAGAACGGCATCAAGGTCCAGGTCCTGGACGAGAAGGCCCTGGTCAAGGGCGGCTACGGCGGCATCATGGGCGTCGGCAAGGGCTCCGAGAACCCGCCGCGCCTGGTGAAGCTCTCCTACACCCACGCCAAGGCGGAGAAGACCCTCGCCTTCGTCGGCAAGGGCATCACCTACGACTCGGGCGGCATCTCCCTGAAGCCGGCCGGTCACAACGAGACCATGAAGTGCGACATGGCCGGCGCCGCCGCCGTCTTCGCCGCCGTCGTGGCCGCCGCCAAGCTGGGCCTCCAGGTCAACGTGACCGGCTGGCTGGCGCTCGCCGAGAACATGCCGTCCGGCTCCGCCACCAAGCCGGGCGACGTCCTGCGCATGTACAGCGGCAAGACCGTCGAGGTCCTCAACACGGACGCCGAGGGCCGTCTGGTCCTGGGCGACGCCCTGACCAGGGCCTCCGAGGAGAACCCGGACGCGATCGTCGACGTCGCCACCCTGACCGGCGCCATGGTGCTGGCCCTGGGCGACCGGACCTTCGGGATCATGGCCAACGACGACGCCTTCCGCACCTCGATCCACGAGATCGCGGAGGAGGTCGGCGAGGCCTCCTGGCCGATGCCGCTCCCCGAGGACCTGCGCAAGACCATGGACTCCCCCACCGCCGACATCGCCAACATGGGTGTCCGCATGGGTGGCGGTCTGGTGGCCGGCCTCTTCCTCCAGGAGTTCGTCGGCGAGGGCATCACCTGGGCCCACCTCGACATCGCCGGTCCCGCCTTCCACGAGGGCGCCCCGTACGGCTACACCCCCAAGGGCGGCACCGGCTCGGCCGTGCGCACCCTGGTGCGGCTGGCCGAGCGCACCGCCACGGGCGACCTGGGCTGACGCACCACCCCGTGAGACGCGTCCTGTGAGACGCGACGCGCCCCGGAACCCGGTCACGGGTCCGGGGCGCGTTCGCTCTGGAAGAAACCTTGAGGATCGGTAGGTTTCTACGCCGCGGTAACCCCTACTTCGGGCAGAACGACCGTGCACACCCGGGGCCCGGCGTCCCGCGTTCCCCCGACAAATGCGAAGATGGGTTCTCGGCAGGACAGGGCCCCCACCACAGGGCCGAAGAAACAAGCGGCCGATTACCAGCCGCCGCCCGGTCACAGAGGACCGGTGCTCGGCGCACATGCATGGAGGACGTGACGTGGCGAACGACGCCAGCACCGTTTTCGACCTAGTGATCCTCGGCGGTGGCAGTGGCGGTTACGCCGCGGCTCTGCGCGCATCCCAGCTGGGTCTCGACGTTGCGCTGATCGAGAAGAACAAGCTCGGCGGCACCTGCCTGCACAACGGCTGCATCCCCACGAAGGCTCTGCTCCACGCCGGCGAGGTCGCGGACCAGGCGCGCGAAGCCGGACAGTTCGGTGTCAAGACCTCTTTCGAGGGCATCGACATCGCCGGTGTGCACAAGTACAAGGACGAGGTCATCTCCGGCCTCTACAAGGGCCTGCAGGGGCTGGTCGCCTCCCGCAAGGTCACCTACATCGAGGGTGAGGGACGCCTCTCCTCCCCGACTTCCGTCGACGTGAACGGGCAGCGCATCCAGGCCCGCCACGTCCTGCTGGCGACCGGCTCCGTGCCGAAGTCGCTGCCGGGCCTGGACATCGACGGCAACCGGATCATCTCCTCGGACCACGCGCTGGTCCTGGACCGCGTGCCCGAGTCCGCGATCATCCTGGGCGGCGGCGTCATCGGCGTCGAGTTCGCCTCGGCGTGGAAGTCCTTCGGCACCGACGTCACGGTCATCGAGGGCCTCAAGCACCTCGTCCCGGTCGAGGACGAGAACAGCTCGAAGATCCTGGAGCGCGCCTTCCGCAAGCGCGGCATCAAGTTCAACCTCGGCACCTTCTTCGAGAAGGCCGAGTACACCGAGACCGGTGTGCGCGTCACCCTCGCGGACGGCAAGACCTTCGAGGCCGAGGTGCTGCTGGTGGCCATCGGCCGCGGCCCCGTCTCGCAGGGCCTGGGCTACGAGGAGCAGGGCGTCGCGATGGACCGCGGCTACGTCCTGGTCGACGAGTACATGCAGACCAACGTGCCGACCATCTCGGCCGTCGGTGACCTCGTCCCGACCCTCCAGCTCGCGCACGTCGGCTTCGCCGAGGGCATCCTCGTCGCGGAGCGTCTGGCCGGCCTCAAGCCGGTCCCGATCGACTACGACGGTGTCCCGCGCGTCACCTACTGCCACCCCGAGGTCGCCTCCGTCGGCATCACCGAGGCCAAGGCCAAGGAGATCTACGGGGCGGACAAGGTCGTGGCCCTGAAGTACAACCTGGCGGGCAACGGCAAGAGCAAGATCCTGAAGACCGCGGGCGAGATCAAGCTCGTCCAGGTCAAGGACGGTGCCGTGGTCGGCGTCCACATGGTCGGTGACCGCATGGGCGAGCAGGTCGGCGAAGCCCAGCTGATCTACAACTGGGAGGCCCTGCCTGCCGAGGTCGCGCAGCTCATCCACGCGCACCCGACCCAGAACGAGGCCCTCGGCGAGGCCCACCTGGCCCTGGCCGGCAAGCCGCTTCACGCACACGACTAATCCACAGTCACGGGCGCGACGACCACTTCCGCACTTTCGTTAGGAGCAACAGAAACCATGTCGGTTTCCGTAACCCTTCCGGCGCTCGGTGAGAGCGTCACCGAGGGCACTGTCACCCGCTGGCTGAAGGCCGAGGGCGAGCGCGTCGAGGCCGACGAGCCGCTGCTCGAGGTCTCGACCGACAAGGTCGACACCGAGATCCCGTCGCCCGTCTCCGGCATCCTGGCCTCCATCAAGGTCGCCGAGGACGAGACCGTCGAGGTCGGCGCCGAGCTCGCCGTCATCGACGACGGCTCCGGCGCCCCGGCCCAGGC
>NZ_JBFRER010000129.1:0-21743 GCF_052114405.1 Streptomyces sp. M-16
GCGCCGGGGCCGGGGCCGCCTCCACGGCAGGCGCCGGGRCCGRGGCCGCCTCCACGGCAGGCGCCGGGGCCGGGGCCGCCTCCACGGCAGGCGCCGGGGCCGGGGCCGCYTCCACGGCGGTGGTGGGCTGTGCCCTGCGGGTGTCGGTGCTCATGCGGCGGCCTCTTCCTTCTCCAGTCGCTGGGCGCGGGCCACCTCGTCGTGGAGCAGGGTCCAGATCTCGTGGCGGTAGCGGGCGAACTCCGGGCTGGAGCGCAGGTCCTCGCCCGTGGCAGCGGCGGCCCGGTCGCCGAAGGAGACCGGGACGACCTCCTTGACCCTGCCCGGCCGGGAGGTGATGACGGCCACCTTCTGGCCGAGGTACACGGCCTCCTCGATGCCGTGCGTGATGAAGACGACGGTCTTGCCGGTGCGCTGCCAGATGCGGCGCAGTTCGTCCTGGAGGGACTCGCGGGTCTGCGCGTCGAGGGCGGCGAACGGCTCGTCCATCAGCAGCACGTCCGGGTCGTAGGCCAGCGAGCGCGCGATCGCGACCCGCTGGCGCATGCCGCCGGAGAGCTCGTGCGGGTGGCGGTCCTCGAATCCGTTGAGGCCGACCAGCTCCAGGAACTCCCTCGCCCTCGCGGCCCGTTGCCGACGGGGTACGCCCGTGGCCTCCAGTCCGAACTCGACGTTGCCCAGCGCGGTGCGCCAGGGCAGCAGGGCGTACTGCTGGAAGACGATGCCCCGGTCCAGACCCGGGCCGGTGACCGGTTCGCCGTCGAGCAGGATCCGGCCCGAGGTGGGGCGGGTGAGGCCGCCGAGGAGGTCCAGGAGGGTGGACTTGCCGCAGCCGCTGGGGCCGACGACGGCCACGAACTCCCCCGCGCCGATCTCCAGGTCGATCCCGTCGAGAGCCGTGAACTCCTCTTTCCGTTTCTTGTCCTTGGTGGGGAAGGTCTTGGTGACGGACTCGAACACGATCTTCGCCATGGTGGCCGTCAGCCCTTCCCGTTGCCGTTGAACTCGTTGGTGAACAGGTCCGCGGCGCGCAGTCGGCCCTTCTTGACCTCGCCGCGCTCGGCGAGCCAGTCGATCCAGAGCTGGAACTCCTTCTCCTCGATCCGGCCCGCGGGCGCGGCGACCCCGTACGAGCGCCAGTACTTCAGGGTCGAGGCGTCCTCGTTGCGGCCGCGCTTGCGGACGATCTCCGTCATCCGGGCGATGACCTCCTCGCGGGGTGTGGTGCGGGACCAGTCGATGGCCTTGCCCACGCCCGTCACGAAGGTCCGTGCGGTGTCCGGGTTCTCCTTGATGAAGCGCTCGGTCATCACGTACGTGCCGCCGCTGAAGGCGCCCAGCAGGTCGAAGTCGCTGAACAGGGGGCGGACGCCGCCGGCCGCGACGGCCTTGTCGCGCAGCACCCCGCTGAGGACGCCGACCTCGATCTGCTTCTGCCTCAGGGACTGTTCGGTGTTGACGGGCGGGATGACCAGGGCCTCGACCTTGTCGGACTCGGCGCGCGAGAGGCCGCCCCGGCTCAGGTAGATGTCGAGGAGGGCTTGCGCGTGGGCGCCCAGGGTGTTCATCCCGACCTTCTTGCCGATCAGGTCGCGGGGGGAACGGATGGGGCTGTCCTCCAGGACGTAGTAGCCCAGGTTCGTCTCCTTGTCGGAGCCGTAGTACGAGATCACGGCCTTCACCGGGGCCTTGGCGGCGACGAGTTTGACGACCGCGCCGTTGAACGCGCCGCCGAAGTGGGTCTGACCGGTCGCGGCGGACTGGATGTCCTGCGGGCCGCTGATCGTGTTGCCCACCCAGTCCAGGGTGAGGCCGCCGAGGAAGCCGAGGTCGGCGGCGAGTTCGGGAAGGGTGACGGCGCCGACCGCGCCCTGGTACTTCAGGGCGGTGATCTGCTTGCCGGGTGCGGCGGCGGGTCCGGAGGCGGACCCGCCGGTCGCGGTGGCCGTGCCGCAGCTCACCGCGGCCGCCGAGATGCCGAGCAGGGTGAGGAACTGGCGCCGGGAGCGGGTGGTCGGGGTGGGGGCTGCGGGCATGGCGGATCCTTGTCGCTGGCTGCGGGGTGGTCGGGGGCTCGGGGTCAGGGGGCCGGGCTGAGGGCCGTGGCCCCGGAGGCGCTCAGGGCGTCGGAGAACTCGTCGACGGCCTGGAAGAGGTCCAGTTCCGCTTCGGGGAGCAGCCGGTCGGGACCGGCCCCGCGCTCGACGGAGGAGTCCAGGACGAACCGGCCGGCGGTCACGTGCCGGGCGCCGAGGGCGGCGAGGACCGGGCGCAGGGCGTAGTCGATGGTCAGGACGTGGGCGAGGCTGCCGCCGGTGGCGAGCGGAAGAACCGTTTTGCCGGCCAGGCCGTCCTGCGGGAGCAGGTCGAGGAAGGCCTTGAGCAGGCCCGTGTACGAGGCCTTGTAGACCGGGGTCGCGATGACCAGGCCGTCGGCTTCGGCGACGGCTTCGAGCGCCCGGCGGATCTCCGGCTCGCCGCGGCGGGCGGCGAGGAGGTCGGCGGCGGGCAGGTCGCGTACGGCGAGGTGAGCGGTCTCGAACCCGGAGTGGGAGAGCCGACGCAGCACGTGGTCGGCGACGACGGCGGTGCGGGAGTGGGTGGAGGGGCTGCCGGTGAGGGCGAGCAGCTTGGGCACGGGGGCTCCTCGGGCGGAGGGCGGACCGGGCGGCGGCCCGGCGGGGGCGGGGATCAGGCGGAGACGGCTGCCCCGGAGACGCCGGCGTCGCCGGACGCGCCGGAGGGGATGCCGAAGGAGGGGGCCGGGACGGTCTCGGGGCTGATCAGGCGGGAAGGCACCCCGTCGGGGCCGACCGGGACGTCGCCGTCGACGGTGACGCGGCGCAGGGTGCGCTCGTGGTCGTCGGAGTCGTCCACGCCGTAGTGCTGGGTGGCGCGGTTGTCCCAGATCGCGACGTCGCCGGCCCGCCACTGCCACCGGACGGTGTTCTCGGGGCTCTCGATGTGGGCCTGGAAGAGGTCCAGGAGGGTACGGGAGTCGCGGCCGGTGAGGCCGTTGACGCGCTGGACGAAGTTGCCGAGGAGCAGGGTGCGTTCGCCGGTCTCGGGGTGGACGCGCACCACCGGGTGCTCGGTGAGGAACTTCGTGGAGGTGAAGACCTCGCGGTACTGGGCGAGCGCCTCGGGCAGGGCGTCGGGCTTCAGGGCGGCGTAGTCGTACTCGTTGGAGTGGACGGCCCGCAGGCCGTCGGCGAGGGCGCGGAGCGGCTCGGGGAGGTGGGTGTAGGCGGTGGCGGTGTTGGCCCAGAGGGTGTTGCCGCCGTACGGGGGGACGGTGACGGCGCGGAGGATGGAGAAGGCGGGATAGGCGGGGACGAAGGTGACGTCGGTGTGCCACTGGTTCGCGCGGGCGCCGTGGTGGGAGTCGATGCCGAGGGCGTAACGGCCGTCGGCGGAGGGGACGGTGGGGTGGGCGACCGGCGTGCCGAGCAACTGGGCGAAGGCCTCGTGGCCGGCCTCGTCGAGGTGGTCCTGGCCGCGGAAGAAGACGACCTTGTGGGCGAGGAGGGCGGTGCGGATCTCGGCGACGGCCTCGGGTGCGAGGTCCCCGCCGAGCCGTACGCCGCCGATCTCGGCTCCGATGCGGCCGCCGAGCTTGGTGACGGTGGTGGCGGTGGTCGCGGTGGTGGTGGCGGTGAGCGTGGTCACGGGAACTCCTGGGGTGTCGGTGGTGGATTTATTTCCGCTGCGGAAGAAATGAGCCGAGGCATACGGGCGCCACGGATCGGAACTGCTCCTGGAGGGTCGCCCGTCGGGCTCGGCGGGTCGCGCCCGGCTTCCCCGGCCGTCGTCCGGCGCCCGGGACAGCGGGCCCCGGACCCCGCCCGCGTAACGGTCGGCAGCCCGGCCGGAGGCCCCGGCCCCGAGGCCCGGTCCCCCGGGCCGGAGCCCGCGGGCGGCAGAGCGAGCCTGCCGGACCGGGGGTCCCCGCACCGTGGGTCCGGTCCGGATCCGTCGGGGGAACCGGGCCGTTGGGCCGGGAGCGGAGGCGTGAAGTGCGCGGGCCGAGGCGCCGATCGGGAGGACGGTCCCGCCGAACCGGGTCCCCCGGGCCGCCCCCGACACGGTCCGAGCCCCTTGGGGAACCGGCCGACGGGCCCGCCGGACCCGGTCCCCCGAGGGAACGGGCCGTCGAGGCGGGGTCCGCCGGGCGGACGGGGCAGGACGGCCGATCCGGGGTCCCGGACGCTACCGGCCGGAGGGCCGGCTCCGGCGAGGGGACGGCCCTGCCGCGTACGGGCCGGGGCCGGGCCCGCCGGAGCGGGCTCCGGGGCCCGGGGCGCGGGTCAGGAGCAACAGAGGCCCGGACACCGGTCCGGCGTGGGACAGGGGCCGGGGGTGCAGAGCCGCGGGGCGAGGTGGACGTTCGCGGTCATGACCCGGAGCCTGTCAGCGCCCCCGTCGCGGGTCAACCCCCGCCCCACACCCGGCCCCGAACCCCCTGCACCGGCGCTGACCTGGCCTTTCCCCACCCAACGGCGGCCGAAAACCATGGCTGGATTTCACGGCCCCGCAATGCCACCGCCACGCACCACGCGCGGCCCACGCTCCGGGGCCCCTGCCCGGCCCCCGGGCACCACGGTCGGAGCGGGACGGGCCGCCCCGGACCCGGTCCCGCACCGCACCGCGGGACGCAGCACGAAGTCCGGACCCCCGCAGCCCGCGCCTGCGGCCACGGTGTCCCCCCGCCCCGCGGGGTCCGGCATGATCGGGGGATGACGCGAATGGCCGGGGACCGGCGGGGGGTCGCCAATGCCGCCTCCGTGTTGCGGACGGTGCTCGATCACGGGCCCGTGGCCCGCAGCGGGATCTCCCCGCTGTGCGGGCTGAGCCCCGCCGCGGTGTCGCGGCAGACCACCGGCCTGCTCCGCGCCGGGCTGCTGCGCGAACTGCCCGACCCCGCCGGCCGTGCCGCCTCCGGCCGGCCCCGGATCCCGCTGGACCTGCACACCGGGGCCGTCGGCGGGCCCGTCGCCGCCGGGCTGCACATCGGGGTGCCCGCCTCCACCTTCAGCCTCGTCGACCTGCGCGGGCAGGTCCTGGCCCGCCGCGCCTTCCCGCACCGGGACCCGCGGGACCCGGCCCTTTCCGGCCGCATCGCGGCGGAACTCGGCCGTTTCCTGCGGGAGCACGCCACCGGCGGCCGGCCCCTCCTCGGCGTCGGCGCCGCACTCGGCGGCTGGGTCCGGCCCGACGCGGGGACCGTCGTACGGCATCCGGCGCTCGGGTGGCGGCAGCGGCCGCTGGCCGCCGAGCTGTCACAGGCCCTCGGCCTGCCGGTGCACGTGGACAACCACGCCCGTGCCGTCGCCGGGGCCGAGGTCCTCTTCGGGCATCCGGCGGCCCGCCGGAGCCTGGTGCACCTGTTCATCGGCAACGTCGTCGACGCCGCGTTCGGCATCGAGGGCACGGTCCACCAGGGGCCCGGCTCCGCCGCGGGCGACGTGGCGCACCTGCCGGTGCCCGGGTCCGGGGCCGTCTGCGCGTGCGGACGTACGGGCTGCCTCCAGGCGGCCGCCTCCGACACCGCGCTCGGCGCCGAGGCCGTGCGGCGCGGGATCGTGCCCGATCCGTCCGTCCCCCTCCTGGTCGACGCCGCGGCGGCCGGCGACCCCCGGGCGGACCGGCTGCTGCGCGAGCGGGCCCGGGACGTCGGACGGGCCGCGGCGCTGCTGCTCGACGTGTTCAACCCGGCCGTGATGGTCGTCACCGAACTGTCCGGCGTACTGCACGAGGGCTACCTGGACGAGATCCGCTCCGCCGCCGTCGAGCGCTCGCACGTGTGCGACGATCCCGCGCGGATCATCGCCCCGCACGCCGGTCCGGCCGTGCTCCCGCAGGCCGCCGCGACGGTGCTGCTGGACCCGCTGTTCCGGGACCCGGCCGGGCTGACCTGGGAGTGCGAGATCACATCCGGCGGTTATGGTCTCGCTTAAGCGGGCCCCCCTAGCATTCGAGCCATGACGGTCCTGCCTGACGACGGGCTCTCCCTGGCCGCCGAATTTCCCGAAACGACACATGAGCAGTGGCAACGCCTCGTCGAGGGCGTACTGCGCAAGTCGGGCAAGGAAGTATCCGGCGAGGCGGCGGAAGACGCGCTGTCCACCACACTTGAGGACGGGCTCATCACCCGCCCGCTGTACACGGCACGCCCCGACGGGGACGGCCCCGACACCGGTTTCCCGGGCTTCGCGCCCTTCGTGCGCGGCGGGACGCCCGCCGGGACCGGCGCCTCCGGCTGGGACGTGCGCCAGCGGTTCGCGGGCAGCGACCCGGTACGGATCAACGAGGCGGCCCTCGCCGACCTCGAGAACGGCACCACCTCCCTCTGGCTGACCGTCGGCCGGGGCGGTCTGCCGGCCGACGGCCTCGCGCGGGCACTGGAGGGCGTCTACCTCGACCTCGCGCCCGTGGTCCTGGACCCGGGAGCCGAGTACGCCGACGCCGCACGGGCGTTGCTCGCCCTGTACGCCGAGCGCGGGGTGGCCCCGCAGGACGCGCGCGCCGCCCTCGGCATCGACCCGCTGGGGCACGAGGCACGCACCGGTGAGGCCCTGGACCAGGCGCCCGCCGTCGAGCTGGCCCGGGAGACGGCCGCCTCCTGGCCCGGCGTGCGCGCGCTGACCGTGGACGCCCTGCCGTACCACGAGGCGGGCGGTTCGGCCGCCGAGGAGCTGGGGCTGTCCCTGGCCACCGGGGTGGCGTACCTGCGGACCCTCACCGGCGCCGGTCTCACCACCGAAGCCGCCCTCGGGCAGCTGGAGTTCCGCTACGCCGCGACCGCCGACCAGTTCCTGACCATCGCCAAGCTGCGCGCCGCCCGACGCCTGTGGGCCCGGATCGCCGAGGCCTGCGGGGCTCCGGAGGCGGGCGCCCAGCGGCAGCACGCCGTCACCTCGCCGGTGATGATGACCCGGCGCGACCCGTGGGTGAACATGCTGCGCACCACGGTCGCCTGCATGGCGGCGGGCGTGGGCGGCGCGGACTCCGTCACCGTGCTCCCCTTCGACAGCGAGCTGGGCCTGCCGGACGCCTTCGCGCGCCGGATCGCCCGCAACACCTCCACCGTGCTGCTGGAGGAGTCGCACCTGGCCCGGGTGATCGACCCGGCCGGCGGCTCGTACTACGTGGAACGGCTCACGGACGAACTGGCCGAGGCCGCCTGGGAGTTCTTCCGGACCGTGGAGCGGGCCGGCGGGCAGGCCGCAGCGCTGCGCTCGGGGCTGGTCGCGGAGCGGCTCGCCGCCACCTGGGCCGCGCGGTCGAAGAAGCTGGCCACGCGCCGCGAACCGATCACCGGCGTCAGCGAGTTCCCGCTGCTGTCGGAGAAGCCGGTGGTCCGCGAAGCGGCGCCCGAGCGCCCGGCCGGCGGGCTCCCCCGCGTCCGGCGCGACGAGGCCTTCGAGGCCCTGCGCGCCCGCAGCGACGCGCACCTGGCCGCCACCGGCGCCCGGCCGCGGATCTTCCTCGCGGCGCTGGGTCCGGCGGCGGCGCACACCGCCCGTGCCACCTTCGCCTCGAACCTGTTCCAGGCGGGCGGCATCGAACCGGTCCACGACCCGGTGTCGGTGGATCCGGCGACGGCCGCCGAGGCGTACGCGGCGAGCGGCGCGGACGGCATGGCCGTGCTCTGCTCCAGCGACGCGCTGTACGAGGAGCAGGCCGCGGCGGTGTCCGGGGCGCTGCGCGCGGCGGGGGCCACGACCGTCTTCCTCGCCGGCCGGCCGGGCACCGCAGAGGCTTCCGTGGACGAGTACGTCTTCGCCGGCTGTGACGCCGTCGCCGTGCTGTCCTCCGTACTCGACCGGATGGGAGTGCCGTCTTGAGCATCCCCGATTTCTCCGAGCTGCCGCTCGGCCCCACGGCCGCCCGGGGGGTGTCCGAGGAGCGGTGGCGCTCCGCGGTGAAGGAGTCCACCGGCACCGCGGCCGCCGACCTGCTGTGGGAGACCCCCGAGGGCATCGGCGTGAAGCCGCTGTACACGGGGCGGGACCTGGAGGGCCTGGACTTCCTGGCGACGTACCCGGGTGTGGCCCCGTACCTGCGCGGCCCCTACCCGACGATGTACGTGAACCAGCCCTGGACGATCCGGCAGTACGCCGGCTTCTCCACGGCGGAGGAGTCCAACGCCTTCTACCGGCGCAACCTCGCGTCGGGTCAGAAGGGCCTGTCGGTGGCCTTCGACCTGCCGACGCACCGCGGCTACGACAGTGACCACCCGCGCGTGACGGGTGACGTCGGCATGGCGGGCGTGGCGATCGACTCGATCTACGACATGCGCCAGCTGTTCGACGGGATCCCCCTCGACAAGATGTCGGTGTCGATGACGATGAACGGCGCGGTGCTGCCGGTCCTCGCCCTCTACATCGTGGCGGCGGAGGAGCAGGGCGTCTCGCCCGACAAGCTCGCCGGGACCATCCAGAACGACATCCTCAAGGAGTTCATGGTCCGCAACACCTACATCTACCCGCCGAAGCCGTCGATGCGGATCATCTCCGACATCTTCGCCTTCACCTCGCAGAACATGCCGCGGTACAACTCGATCTCGATCTCCGGGTACCACATCCAGGAGGCCGGGGCGACGGCCGACCTGGAGCTGGCGTACACGCTCGCGGACGGGGTGGAGTACCTGCGGGCCGGTCAGGCGGTCGGCCTGGACGTGGACGCGTTCGCGCCGCGCCTGTCGTTCTTCTGGGCGATCGGCATGAACTTCTTCATGGAGGTCGCGAAGCTGCGTGCGGCCCGGCTGCTGTGGGCGCGCCTGGTCAAGCAGTTCGACCCGAAGAACGCCAAGTCGCTGTCGCTGCGCACGCATTCGCAGACCTCGGGCTGGTCGCTGACCGCCCAGGACGTGTTCAACAACGTCACGCGTACGTGCATCGAGGCGATGGCGGCGACCCAGGGGCACACCCAGTCGCTGCACACGAACGCCCTCGACGAGGCCCTGGCGCTGCCGACGGACTTCTCGGCGCGCATCGCCCGCAACACCCAGCTCCTGCTGCAGCAGGAGTCGGGGACCTGCCGGTCGATCGACCCGTGGGGCGGCAGCGCGTACGTCGAGAAGCTGACGTACGACCTGGCGCGGCGGGCCTGGCAGCACATCGAGGAGGTCGAGGCGGCCGGCGGCATGGCGCAGGCCATCGACGCGGGCATCCCGAAGCTCCGGGTGGAGGAGGCCGCCGCCCGTACGCAGGCGCGGATCGACTCCGGCCGGCAGCCGGTGATCGGCGTGAACAAGTACCGGGTGGAGAGCGACGAGCAGATCGAGGTGCTCAAGGTCGACAACTCCTCGGTGCGCGCCCAGCAGATCGCCAAGCTGCGGCGGCTGCGCGAGGAGCGCGACGAGGCGCGCACCCAGGACACCCTGCGTGCGCTGACGAACGCGGCCGGCAGCGGGGAGGGCAACCTGCTCGCCCTGGCGGTGGACGCGGCGCGCGCCAAGGCCACGGTCGGTGAGATCTCGGACGCACTGGAGAAGGTGTACGGGCGGCACGCGAGCCAGATCCGTACGATCTCGGGTGTGTACCGCACCGAGGCAGGCGAGTCCCCGTCCGTGGAGCGCACCCGAGCGCTCGTCGACCGGTTCGAGGAGGCCGAGGGCCGCCGTCCGCGCATCCTGGTCGCCAAGATGGGCCAGGACGGGCACGACCGCGGCCAGAAGGTGATCGCGACGGCCTTCGCCGACCTGGGTTTCGACGTGGACGTCGGCCCGCTGTTCCAGACCCCGGCGGAGGTGGCCCGCCAGGCCGTCGAGGCGGACGTGCACGTGGTGGGCGTGTCGTCGCTGGCGGCCGGTCACCTGACCCTCGTACCGGCGCTGCGCGAGCAGCTGGCGGAGGAGGGGCGCGAGGACATCATGATCGTGGTGGGCGGGGTGATCCCGCCGGCCGACGTGCCGACGCTGCTGGAGATGGGCGCGACGGCGGTGTTCCCGCCGGGCACGGTCATTCCGGACGCGGCCCACGACCTGGTGACGCGGCTGGCCGCGGACCTGGGCCACGAGCTGTAGGCGCCGCGCGGATGCCCCCGAAGATCGACATCGACGTGTACGTGAAGGGCGTGCTCGACGGGAAGCGCGCGCACATCGCGCGGGCGATCACTCTCGTCGAGTCCACCCGGCCGGATCACCGCACCCTGGCGCAGGCCCTGTTGACGCGGCTGCTGCCGCACGCGGGCAGTGCCCGGCGGATCGGCATCAGCGGGGTTCCGGGGGTGGGCAAGTCCACCTTCATCGACGCGTTCGGCACGATGCTGACCGGGCTGGGCCACCGGGTGGCGGTGCTGGCCGTGGACCCGTCCTCCACCCGGACGGGCGGGTCCATCCTCGGCGACAAGACGCGGATGGAGCGGCTCGCCGTCGATCCGGCGGCGTTCGTCCGGCCGTCCCCCTCCGCGGGGACGCTGGGCGGGGTCGCCAAGGCGACCCGTGAGTCGATGATCGTCATGGAGGCGGCCGGGTACGACGTGGTCCTCGTCGAGACGGTGGGCGTGGGCCAGTCGGAGACCACGGTCGCCGGGATGGTGGACTCCTTCCTGCTGCTGTCGCTGGCGCGTACGGGCGACCAGTTGCAGGGCATCAAGAAGGGCGTCCTGGAGCTGGCGGACGTGCTGGCCGTGAACAAGGCGGACGGCCCCCACGAGCGCGACGCGAAGGCGGCGGCCAGGGAACTGTCGGGCGCGCTGCGGCTGATGCACCCGGCGGACGCCGCCTGGACCCCGCCGGTGCTGACGTGCAGCGCGCGGGAGTCGGCGGGGCTCGACGAGGTCTGGAACCGGCTCGAACAGCACCGGACGCTGCTGGACGCGGGCGGCCGGCTGGCGGCCAAGCGCGCGGCGCAGCAGGTGGAATGGACCTGGTCGATGGTCCGCGAGGAACTGCTGGAGCGGCTGCGGGCCGATCCGGCGGTACGGGAGCTGGCTCCGGAGCTGGAGGCGGGGGTACGGGCGGGTACCGTCACCGCCACCTCGGCGGCGGACCGGATCCTGTCGGCGTTCGGCCGCGGCTGACGGTCCTGCGCGCGTCAGGTCCGCGTGCGTCGGGCCGTCGGGTCCGCGGGCGTCGCGACGAGGCGCGGGCCTCCGGGCCCGACGAGGCGCGGGCGCGGGGGTCACGCCCCCGCGCCCGCGCCTCGTGCCGTCCCGGCCGTTACGCGTCGATCAGTACCGAGTCCGCGGCGCCCAGCACTTCGTGCAGGACGCGGGCCCGTTCGGCCGGCTCGGGGGTGGCCAGCAGCGCGGAGAGGACCGCGATCCGGGCCTGGCCGGCCCGCAGGGTGCCGGTCGGGACGGCTCCGGCGGCGACGAGGTCGACCGCGCCGCCGTGGGTGTAGATCTCGGTGACGGGACCGGCCGCGACCCGCGTGGTCAGCGCGACCAGGACCCCGCGGGCGACGGCGGCGGCCACCGCGTCCACGATCTCCGGGGTGGCGTTGCCCGCGCCGGTGCCCACCAGGACGATGCCCTTGGCGCCCGCCTCGACGGCGGCGTTCAGCAGCACCGGGTCGCCGTCGGCGTGGTGCATCACCATGTCCACGCGCGGCGGCAGCTCCGGCATCGCGGGCAGCGGAAGCGGGGCCGGCCGCTGCGGGCCCCGCAGCACGGCGACCTTGCCGAAGCCGACCTTGCCGAGGAGCTCCTTGGAGGGGTCGGCGAACGCGTCCAGGGCCACGGCCTGCGTCTTCACGGTGCCCCGGGCGGCGTGCACCCGGCCGGCGAAGGTGATCAGGACGCCGAGTCCGCGCGTGGTGGCGGCGGTGAGCAGGGCGTCGTAGAGGTTGCCGGGACCGTCGCCCTCGGCGGAGCCCATGGGGAGCTGCGAGCCGGTGAACACGACGCTGCGCGCGTCGTGGTGGTGCAGGTCGACGAGGAAGGCCGACTCCTCCAGGGTGTCGGTGCCGTGCGTGACGACGATGCCGTCGACGCCGGGATCGGCGAGCACCTCGTGGACGGTGCGCAGGAGGGTCAGCTGGTGGGCGGTGGTGAGCCGGGGGCTGTTCACGCTGAACAGGTCCACGACGTCGACGGTGACTCCCTCGGGCAGGGGGGCGGTCGCCATCACCTCGCGTCCGTCGGCCTCGGCGGCGAAGCCGGAGCCCATCCACCGGCTGGCTATCGTCCCGCCGGTGCTGATGACGACGATGCGTCCCATGGCCTGGCCACCTTCCCTCGCGTAGGTCTCGTACAGATTTCCTATACCCGGCAATGATAGTGAGATCTACGCGCAATGCGATTGCGCGTTTCGGCGCACCTGCAACAAACTGTGGACGATAATTGCGTCATGGATGCCATCGATCACGAAATCTTGCGCGAGCTCCAGCGCGACGGCCGCCTCAGCAACCAGGAACTGGCCCAGCGGGTCGGTCTGACCCCCTCCCCCTGCATGCGCCGGGTGCGCCAGCTGGAGCAGGACGGGGTGATCCAGGGCTACCGGGCCGTGATCGACCCGGAGGCCGTCGGGCGCGGGTTCGAGGTGCTGGTGTCCGTCGAGGTCAAACGGGACCGGGAGGCCGTCGAGGCCTTCGAGGCGGCGCTCCAGGACATTCCCGACGTCATCGAGGCCTACCGCCTCTTCGGCAGTCCGGGCTGCCTGCTGCGCATCGCCGTCGCCGACCTGCGCGCGTACGAACGCCTCTGGATCGAGCGGCTCACGGCGCTCTCCGGGATCACCGAGGTCAACTCCCAGATCATCATGAAGCGCGTCAAGGAGCCCACCGGGCTGCCGGTCTGACGCCGCGCCGGCTGCTCCGCACCCCGGCCGGGTCCCCGCCCCACCCCTGGCGACCTGCGCATATCGCCCCGCGCCGGAAGCCGGGCGCGCGGCGATAACCCTCCAATAAGGCCCCCCATTAGCTTCTGGAATCCAGAACGGATGCTCACACCAGAAGGGGGTGCCGCATGGACTTCCGGCTGCTCGGGCCGATCGAGGCCAAACGGGGAGGCGGCAGTACGATCCCGCTCTCCGGTTCCAAGGTCCATACGGTGCTCGCGGCGCTACTGCTGTCCGAAGGACGCGTGGTCTCCGATGCCCGGCTCAGCGCCCTCCTGTGGGGGTGGGACCCGCCGGCCACGGCCAGCGCGCAGATCTACACGTACATGTCGAGGCTGCGCAAGCACCTCGGCCCGGAGATCAAGATCGTCCGACGGCAGCCGGGCTACGTGCTGCGGGCACCCGGGGCGTGGATCGACCTCACCGAGTTCGACCGCCTGGACCGCCTGGGCCGCGAGGCCCTCGCCGACCGCCGCTTCGACGAGGCGGGCACGCTGCTGCGCGACGCCCTGGACCTGTGGCGGGGCACCGCGCTGGCCAATGCGACCGAGCAGATGATCGAGGCGGAGCTGCCCCGGCTGGAGGAGGCGCGGATGATCGCGCTGGAGAGCCGGATCGAGGCCGACCTCGCCGTCGGCCGCCACGAGCAGGTCACCGCCGAGCTCACCGGACTGGTCGCCGAGCACCCCGTACGGGAACGGCTGCGCGCCCAGCTGATGACGGCCCTGTACCGCTGCGGGCGGCAGGCCGACGCGCTGCACACGTACTACGAGGGGCGCGCGGTCCTCGCCGACCAGCTGGGCGTGGACCCGGGCGAGGCGCTCGGGTCCACCTACCAGGCGGTGCTCGGCGGCGGCCTCGGACTGGGCGCCTCCGCCGGCTCCCCGCCCGCCACCGCGGACGCCCCGCAGGACCCCGCGGCCCCGGGCGCGGCGGCGGCACGGGCGGTGCCCGCGATGCTGCCCGCGCCGTACGGGGAGTTCACCGGCCGCCGGGCCGAACTGGCCGGGCTGCGCGCGAGGCTGGGCCGTGAGGACGGCCGCCCGCGCCGGCTGCTGATCACCGGCATGGCCGGGGCGGGCAAGACGGCGCTGGCGGTGCGCGCGGCCCAGGACTGCGCCGCGCACTTCCCCGACGGACAGCTCTTCGTGGAGCTCTGCCACCCGGACGGCGCCCCGAAGGAGCCCGCCGAGGTGCTGGTGCGGCTGCTGCGCGCCCTCGGCGAACCCCCTCCGGCCGCCGCCTTCGGGGACCTGGAGGAACTGGTCCGGCTGTACCGGACCCGGACCTCGGGCGCCCGGCTGCTGCTGGTCCTGGACGGCGCCGTGGGCGACCGCCAGGTGGCCCCGCTGCTGCCGGGGGGCCCGGAGTCGGCGGTGCTGATCACCAGTCAGGCCCGGCTGGCCCGGGTCGCCGGCGCGGACACCACCGCGCTGGCCCTGGTGGACGACGAGGAGGGGCTGGAACTGCTCGCCTCGCTGGTGGGGCGCGGCCGGCTGGACGCGGACCCGGACGCGGCCGACGACCTGGTGGCGTACTGCGCCGGCCTGCCGCTGGCCCTGCACGTCACCGGGGCCCGGCTCGCGGCGCGCCCGCACTGGCCGGTGGCCCGGCTCGCGGCCCGGCTCGCCGACCCCGGTACCCGGCTGGCCGAGCTGTCCTACGGCGACGTGAGCGTGCGGGAGGCCCTGGTGCACTCCGTACGGCGACTGGAGGAGCCGGAGCTGGCCGCACTGACCGGGCTCGCGGACGGGGACGCGGAACCCTTCTGCGCCCAGTACGCGGCGCTGGTGCTGGGCACCGCGGAGGAGGAGGCGGAGACGGCCTTGGACACCCTGGTGGACCGCGCCCTGCTGGAACTGTCCGGGCTGGACTCCCAAGGCCGGCCGCTGTACCGGTGGAACGACCTGGTCCGGCTGCTGGCGGCCTCCCTGACCACCCGGGACGCCTTCCCCTCCGCGGTGCGGTGAGTCACCCCGCGGTGCTCACCACGAGCTGTGGGACCGCAGGTGGAAGGTGCCCGTGGGCCGCAGGGCCGGCTCGATGGTCTCGCGGACGATGGTCCACACGTCGCCGACGACCCGCTCGCGCGGGGGCCGGGGCGAGCGGGACAGCGCGTCGGCGGCGATCGCCCAGGCCGAGGCCACGGCGGCCGTGGCCCGTACCTCGGCGGACGGCTTCGCGGCCTTCGCCCGGGCCCGGCCGACGTCGATGCGGAACGCGAGTTCCGCGGCCTGGCCGAGCTGGAACTCGCGGATGACACCCGTGACCGGGAGCGCGAAGACGGCCGGCGAGAGCGGGTGTTCGTAGACCCGGCGGACCCAGGTGGAGAAGCGCAGCCGCTCCCGCTCCTCCCAGCCGCCGCGCGCGGCCGGGCCCGGGTCGTCCCGCTCCACGGCTTCCGCGATCGCCTCGAAGTACGCGGCGAGGTCCTCGGAACCCAGGCCCAGCAGCTGCCCGGGCGAGTCGAAGGCGGGGGTACCGGAGGGGGCTTCGGCGGTGGAGGCGGCCTGGAAGGCGTTCTCCGCGATCAGCTGTTCCACGGGGAAGAAGGACTCGATGGTCATGGCTCTACGGCCTTTCGCTGAGGCGGTACCGGGACGGACGGGACGATGACGGTCGGAGCGGTGACGTTCAGGGCGGTGACCGGCGGAGAGGTGACCGGCGCAGGGGTGACCGCCGGTGTCGGTGCGGTGCGTGCGGTCGGGGAGGGCTCAGTGGTCGGTGTGGTGGTGCACGGGTCCGTGCGCGGCGGGTCCCGCCGGCCGGGCCAGCGCCACCGCGACGCCGTCCAGGAGCCGGAGGTCCTCGACGGTCCAGGCGGTGGTCCGGCCACGGTGGGTGTGGGTGACCCGGACCGGACCCTCGCGGCCCGGATGGGTTTCCAGCAGGCCCAGTTCGACTCCGGACAACCCGAGTCCGGTGGCCTTGACCACGGCCTCCTTGCGGGTCCAGATCCGGTAGAAGGCCGCGTCCCGCTCGGGACCGGGGCGGAGCGCCGCCAGGTGGTCGCGTTCCGCGGCCGTGAGGTCCGCGTCGGTGGTCGCCGAACCGCGGACCGGACGCACCGACTCGGCGTCCACGCCGATCGAGGCTCCCGCGCCGAGGGCGAAGATCCCGCAGCCCGCGGTACGGCTCATGCTGAGCGGGAGACCCAGGTCCGGGACGACCAGCTTCGGCGGGCCGTGACTGCCGTCGCCGCAGCCGGGACAGGAGCGCCGGCCGAGGGCGATGTCCCCGGGCCCCAGACCGAACAGCCCGGCGAGGGCCCGGCGGGCCGCGGCGCGGGAGCGGACGAAGGCGGCGGCATCGCGTTCGGCGGGCAGGGACAGCGCCCGCCGGAACTCCTCCGTGTCCAGCAGTGGCAGATCGGCCGGATCGGTGTGTTCCGGCGTACGCCACCACCAGACGTGGGCCTCCCCCCGTGCGCCGAGGGCGTCGGCGACGGCCATCGCCGTGCCATGGGCGTGGCCTTCCGTGCCTGATGCCATGAAGTCCTCCCTTCTACTCCCCCGTCGGATGGTGCGGGACGTGCGCCAGTCGGCAGGAATTCTCCGGGATTTCTCCGGGGAAACCGTAGACAAAGCCGCCCCATAACCATGCGGTGGGCAACTATTTCCCGCCTATACACGGATACGCGGACCATTCGGAAGCCTTTCCCATAGGAATGGGATAGGACAGGTCCGGAAACTGACTCGGGTCACCGTTCATCAACCCGAGGATTTCTTCATGCCGCGGATTCAGGAACACACCCTTACCCTTCCCGCGACCGGCACGACCCCGGACGCCCTCACGCTCACCGACGCCGAGCGCACCGGGCTGATCGCCGTCGCCACCGACGTGCTGCGGGCCACCCCGGCCCTGATCGACGATCCGGCCTGGCTGGACACCGTGCGGGACGCCTCGTCGGCGCTGCCCCGTTCGGTACTGGCCGCGCTGCGCCGGTTCCGTCACGACGCCGGCCCCGACGGGGTGCTGCTGCTGCGCAACGTGCCGGTGGTCGCGAACGACCCGCTGCCGGAGACGCCGACCGTGCCCGGTTCCGTGGAACGGGTGCCGGCCGTGGCGTCGGCTCTGGTCACGGCGGCCATGCTCCAGCTCGGGGAGGTCATCGCCTATCGCAGCGAAAAGACCGGCGCGCTCGTCCAGAACGTCGTCCCGGTTCCGGGGAGCGAGAGTTCCCAGAGCAATGCCGGCTCCGTCCTGCTGGAACTGCACGTCGAGAACGCCTTCCATGACAACAAGCCCGATTACGTCGGCCTGCTCTGCGTCCGCGAGGACCCGACCGGCGATGCGAAGCTGTGCACGTCCTCGATCCGGCGGGCCCTTCCGCTGCTGTCCGCCCATACCGTGTCCGTACTGGCCGCGCCGCGGTTCCTCACCGAGCCGCCGCCGTCCTTCGGCGACCTGAACTCGGTGACCCCCGCCCACGCGGTGCTCGTCGGGGACCCCCAGGACCCGAACATCCTGGTGGACTTCGCCGCGACGCATCCGCTGGACGACGAGGCGAAGGCCGCCATGGGCGAGCTGCGCGAGGCCCTCATGCGGACGATGTCCGCGCTGGCCCTGCGGGTCGGGGACCTCGCGGTGGTCGACAACCGGCTCGCGGTACACGGCCGGACCTCCTTCACCCCTCGATACGACGGCCAGGACCGGTGGCTCCACCGGGTGTACGCCCACCTGGACCACCGCCGCAGCCGGGTGGACCGCAAGGGCGGTGGCGCGGTGCTCAACTGACGTGCCGCCCACCGCTCTTCGAGAGCCGGTAGGAACGGCCGGAGGGCCGGCCCCTTGCGGGGGCCGGCCCTCCGGCCGTCGTGGTGCCTACTGCCGTGAGCTGATGACGTCCGCCGGCCGGCCCGCCAGGGCCAGACGGCCCGGGACCAGCGTGGCCAGGGCGGTCAGCAGCGCCGCGAAGCCCAGGACGCCCAGGTACATCCAGCCGTCGATGGAGGGGGACGCGGAGCCGGTCATCCCGATGCTGAAGGCGGTGAGCACCGCGAAGGCGATGCCGGTGCCGAGGACCGAGGAGATCACGATCACCAGGGCCGCCTCGATGCGGAGCATGCGCATCACCTGGCGCCGGGTGGTCCCGACGAGCTGGAGCAGCGCGAACTCGCGGGTGCGGTCGGACACCGACATGGCCAGCGTGTTGACCACGGCGATGGCGGTGAAGGCGATGATCAGGCCCATCGCGACGTAGTTCACCTCGGCGTTGGACTGCTGGACCTCGGCCTGCAGGTCCTTGACCTGGTCGCGGTCGAGCACCCCGACGCCCGGCAGGCCGGCCAGGGCCTTCTGGAGGTCGGCGCGGCCGGGCTTGCCCGCGTCGGCGGTCTTGACCAGCAGCGAGGAGGCCAGCGGGTTGTCGACGTGCTTGGAGACCAGCTCGTGGGACATCGTCAGGTCGCCGAAGCCCAGGCCGCGGTCGTAGACGGCCGCGACGGTCAGCTCGGTCTCGGTGCCGTCGCCGAGGGTCAGCTTCAGCTTGTCGCCGGGCTTCTTGCCCAGGTTGTCGGCCGCCACGTCGCTGAGCGCGACGCTCTGCGCGCCGAAGCCGTCCAGGGTGCCGCCGGTGACGCCCGGGTCCCAGGTGCGGGTCAGGCCCTCGGTGGAGACGCCCTGAGCCGGGTACTTCTCCAGGCCGACGCGCACGGAGGTGCGGACGACCTCGGTCACCGCCGACACGCCGGGGACCTTGCGCAGGTTCTCGGCGGCCTGGGCCGGGACGCCGGGGCCGGCCGCTCCGACGACCCAGTCGGCCTTGTTGCCGGCCTGGGCCTGGGCGGTGGCCGCCGCGCCCATCGTGGTCTGCACGAAGAAGACGGTGCAGGCCATGCCGATCAGCAGGGCGAGCGGGGTGACCGCCGCGGAGACCCGCTTGGTGTTGGCGCGGGCGTTGGCCGTGGCCAGGTAGCCGCCGACCCGGGAGGCCCGCAGCGGGACCCCGAGGACGCCGACCGCGATCCGGGCGATCAGCGGCCCGAGCAGGGAGACCGCCACCGAGAGCACGACGACCGACAGGAACGTCACCGGGGTGGACGCCGGCTCGCTGCGCAGCGCGGCGAGTACGGCGAGCAGCACGATCCCGCCGGCCAGGAACGCGGCGCCGGCGCCGAGCCGGCCCCAGGCGAAGTTCCGCTGCTCCATGGCCGCTTCGGACAGGGCCTCGGCGGGACGGATGCGGGCGGTGCGGCGGGCGGAGATCCGGGCGGCGGCCCAGGCGCCCAGCAGGGCCGCGCCGATGGCGGCGAAGAACGGGAAGACGCTGAAGGTGACTTCGAGGGTGTCGGGGATCGCCTTGAAGCCGACGAACTTGCCGTGCAGCCAGTAGGCGATGGGCAGGCCGGTGATCGAGCCGAGGACACCGGCGAGGGCGCCGACGATCAGCGCCTCGCGGCCGATGAGCTGGCGGACCTGCTTGGGGGTGGCCGCGATGGCGCGCAGCAGGGCCAGTTCGCGGTAACGCTGCTGGATGGAGAGGGCGAAGGTACCGACGACCACGAGGATCGCGACGAGCAGCGAGGTGCCGCCGATGGCGCCGCCCATGGAGACCAGCTTGATCCGGGCCTTGGCCGCGTCGAGGAACTCGACCGGGCCGCGCTCGCCGCCGGTGACCACCTCCGCGGAGGTGCCGTCGAGGGCCTGGCGGACCTGGCCGGCGAGCTCCGCGGTGGACACGCCCTCCTTGGGCAGCACTCCGACGACGGCGACCTGGTCGGCGCGGCCGGACAGCCGCCCGGCCTCGGCGTCGGAGAAGAACAGCGAGGTCTGCTGCTTGAGGTCGTGGCCGGCGGGGGCCGCGATGCCGGTGACCCGGTAGACGCGCGGGGAGCCGGTGGCTTGGACGGTCAGTTCGGTGCCGGGCTTGATGCCGGCCCGCCGGGCCAGTTCACGGTCGACGACGACCTCGTCGGCGCCGACCGGGGCGGCGCCCTCGGCCAGGGTGAAGGGGGTCAGGGGCGCGGAGGTCCAGGCGTGTCCGAAGGAGGGCTTGTCGTCGACGCCCGGGACGACCTGTCCCTTGGGGGTGACCGCGTACGCCGGGAAGGTGATCTCCGGCAGCGCCGCCCGGACGCCGGGCAGCGCGGCGACCTTGGTGACGGTGTCGGCGGGCAGCCAGACGCGCTCGCCGAGCGGCTTCTCCTTCTTCTTCGTCTTGGTCTTGTCGCCCTTCTGCTTGACGGTGACCTGGTGGACGTTCTGGTCGCCGCCGACGATCACCGGGGCGCCGGCGTAGCGTTCGGTGCCGATGGTCCCCCTCAGCCCGGTCTCCAGCAGGATGCCGCAGGCCGTGACGAGCGCGGCCGCGCAGAAGAGGGCGAGGAACGCCCCGATGAAGCCGCCCTTGCGGGCGCGCAGGGTCTGCAACGCATAACGCAGCATCAGGCCCACGCTCCCAGGTGGGTCATGCGGTCGGCGACGCGGTCGGCGGTGGGGGCCTGCATGCGGTCGGCGATCCGGCCGTCGGCGAGGAAGAGGACGGTGTCGGCGTAGGAGGCGGCGACCGGGTCGTGGGTGACCATGACCACGGTCTGACCGGTCTCGTCGACGCAGGAGCGCAGCAGGGAGAGGATCTCCTTGGCGGTCACGGTGTCGAGGGCACCGGTCGGCTCGTCGCCGAAGATGACGTCGGGGCGGGTGATCAGGGCGCGGGCGATCGCCACCCGCTGCTGCTGGCCGCCGGAGAGCTCCGCGGGGCGGTGGGTGGCACGGCCGCCCAGGCCCACGCGCGTGAGGATCTCCTCCAGCCAGCCGGAGTCGAGGCGCTCGCCGGCCAGGCGCAGCGGCAGCTCGACGTTCTGTCGTACCGACAGCGCCGGGATGAGGTTGAACGCCTGGAAGACGAAACCGATGCGCTCGCGGCGCAGCTTCGTCAGCTGGGTCTCGTTCATTCCCCCGAGCTCGGTGTCACCGATGTACGCGGAACCGCTCGACGGCTTGTCGAGGCCCGCGGCGCAGTGCAGGAACGTCGACTTGCCGGAACCGGAGGGTCCCATGACGGCCGTGAACGAACCGCGCTCGATGCCCACCGAGACCCCGTCCAGCGCGCGCACGCCCCGGCCGGCCTTTCCGTACTCCTTCACGACTCCGTCCAGGCGCAGCGCGAACCCCGGGGACCCGGCGCCGTTCTGCCCGCGGCGGCTGTTCGTCTCGGTCCTCATGCGCGACCAGTCCTTCCAAAGCTTTTGAGGGGGGAATGTCAGCAGCCTCATCCGCAAGATGTGGCGGATGCAACACCACCGATGCTGGACGGCGGTTCTATATTCCCTCTACTCAAAAAGCCCCGGGGTACGGGTTTCCGGCCGCGGGCTGGGTGCCTGCGGCCGGAAAGGGACGTTCGCGGGAGGATTCAGCGGCGGCGGCCCCTCCTCCAGCGGTGGACGAGGGCCGCGGCGGAGGCCGCGAGGCACAGGCCGTAACAGGCGGTGACCCACGGGGCGGGGGTCCGGCCGGCGCCGAGTCCGTGGACGACCCCGGCGACCCAGCCGGCGTAGGCGAGCCCGTGCAGCATCCGGAAGGGGCGGATCCAGCGGCGGGTGGCGAAGACGCCCCGCCACAGGCCGGTGATCAACGCGAGCACGAAGAGCTGGGCGGCCAGGGAACCGAGGTCGACGAGGAGGTCCCCGCTGCCCAGGAGGACGTCGCTCGCCGCGATCTCCTCCCCGGCCACCTTGACGCCGATGTGGACGAGCAGGAAGCCGACCCCGGCCAGGCCCGCGGCGCGGTGCAGGAGCTGGGCGAGCCGGCGCCGGCCGGGCGTGAGGACGTCCCGGAAGACGGAGGCGAGGCCGAGCATCACCGAGACCGAGAGCGCGACCAGCGCGAAGACCCCGGCCATCCGGTCGAGGAAGTCCTGGAGCGCGCCGCCGACGAGGGCGCCCACGGACAGCAGCAGTGCGACCGCGAGCACCCCGGCGGCCACGGCACGGGCCCCGGGGGCGGGGGTGTGCGG